>CAYMQW010000079.1:0-7823 GCA_964392595.1 uncultured Nitrospiraceae bacterium | reverse complement strand
CGGATCACAAAATGCTTGACATGAACCATAGAATCTCAGGACAGGACTGAGCGCACATTTTTCAACATCCCCTCTTGCTCGTGAAGTTTACGAAATGGATCACATGTGGACGGGATAATGAAAATATTTCAATTATTTAACCTAGAAACGGCAGTTTGGCGCAAAAAAGCCGTGTAAGCTATTGGTGTGCATGGTGAAAGACAAAAAGTCGTGGTCACCTTGGTGGTGATGAGACATTTTTGTCTTTTGCTAGGTGCGCCAAGAGCTTGCGCGGACTTTTGTGATCCAACTGCCGTTTCTAGGTTCAAGGCTATCGATAGGATGCAACTCAATATAGGCGAGTCTTCCTGCAAGGGTTTCACTCGATTGTTTGAGCAGGGCAAGGGAGGCCGATCCAAGAAATAAAAACTGTCCGACCTTGTTGCCACGTCTTCGCTCTTTATCAATGATTCCACGAAGCGGTGCAAAGATTTCAGGAATACGTTGAATCTCATCGACAATGGTGAGTTTTTCTCTGTTCTCGGTATGAAATGCCTCAATATCGCTAATTTTGGCCAAATCACGAGGCTTTTCCAGATCCAAGTAGGCCGACGGACGACAATCCGCAATGTTCAGGGCCACAGTTGTTTTCCCCACCTGGCCACAGCCTGATTTCGGTCCAGAAAACTCTGAATCTTGTTTTGGATTCTACGATCGATCATCCATGCAAATATACTATGTGATAGAAGATTTACATAGAAACAAAATGTTGGGGTTGCTACCAAAAAGAGGCAAGTTTGGTGACTTTCTTGTTAAGCGGTGCTAGGAGAAGGAGAGCCTGGGTCGTGAAGCATGTATCGTTATGCGTGAAACGTGGAAGACACAGCATGGTTACTTTTTTTCAACGCTTCACACATGACGTCTCAGGAGAACGCTGCAAACGGCCTTGTTCAACATTCCCTTACTTCTTTTCTTTCGTTTTGGAATGCACGCGGATAATTGAGGTAGCAATGCCTCGACTCAAGTCGCCAATTGTCTGATTTAAGGCGGAAACAATGGCCGCGTAATCGGACCCTTGGAGGGGAGCTGTGAAGTGTGTTTTCTTTGCGTCGAGGACAGTCCGCGTGTCTTCCCCAAAGATGTGCCACCGAGCAATGAGATGGGCTTCACCATCGGGCGCAGTGTCAAGACGGGTGACGTCGATCGTCACCTGGTAATCAATCGGTGTCGTTCGCCTCCACGGATAACTCGCCACCTGATCAGTTTTCATCAGTACCGACACATTGTCAGTAAGGACTTGAGAAATATTATTCTTGAGGGGTTCAGCCCATTTATGAAACTCGGCTAGGTTAAGCCCATTGGCGCTGATTCTTGTGACGATCTGAGGCCGATCAACATATTCAGGAATGTTGATGGGACCGATTCCAATTGCCAGACCTGACGGGGCTTTGGCCATGCCATTTTCCGATGACGAAAAAGAATTTAGTAAATAGAACTTTGAAGGCTGTGAGGTGGCCACGCATCCGGCAAGGCTCAGAAAGACCAGGAGTACAGTTATCAATGTCCATCGATCAGCGGGTTTCATTATCTTAATTCTCTCTCGACTCCCCTTTGCCATGAATCAAAGCCTCCGGGTGACGCTCTAAGTATTCGGCCATATTTCTGATTGAACGAGCTGCCGAAGACAGTTCCTCCAAAGTATTCACGAGTTCGTATCGTAATGCGGAGTTTTCGTCAACGATCCCTTTCGCGGTTGAAAGTACGTCTTGAGCTTGAACAAAGGTCTTATCAATGGTTTTGGCGGTGGTTCGAAAATCCTGAATGAGCTGGATGGCTGGTCCATCTTGCAAGGAGAGGGTGACCCGTGCTTGGTCCATCGCGGCCCGAGTGGACTCTAAGGTATCGTGGAGGTCTGAGGCCAATTCCCCTGATGGCCCTTCCTTCATCGCCAAAGTTTTTTCAGCTTGGTCAAGGGCTCCTCGGGCTGCCTTAAGGGTTTGCTCCACACTCTCGGTTAAGGAAACCACACGGGTATCAAGGGTTTTGGAAAGGCCTTGAATATGTTCCATCGTCCCTTTCAGGGCTCGAATGGAATCCAACAATTCGGGTGCGTTGACCAACCGTTCGATTCCCTTGACGGCTCGGAGGATTCCATTGACTAAGTCCTCCAGAGGAATATCTTCGAGCGTTGACGTAATTTCTTCAAAGCTTGTGGGAATCGTCGGGAATTCCGGATACGGGTCTTGATATTTGTGCAAGGTGATCGGTGTGTCAGGATAGAAATCGAAACCAATCGCAAGCTGTCCTGTCACGAAGCTTTGCATGACCAGTCTTGCACGTAACCCACGTTGGATTAAATCAAGCGCGTTGCGACGATGATCCCTCGTGGTGAGCTCCATTTCAAATATGGAGTCCAGGATTCGGTCAGTGAATTGTGCTTCGTGGTCCTGTTGGCCAATCTTCGTGATGCGGTCAGGTTCGATCTCAATATAGATCGGGATGCGAATGGAATTGTCTCGAGCATCGAAGGTCACTGTGATATCTTTCACCGATCCAATTTTTACACCGCGAAAAGCGACTGGGGCGCCAATTCGCAAGCCTTTGATGGATTCATCAAAATACAACACCCACGGGATTTTTCTTGAGAGCAATTCCCCAGAGCCAAACAGGATCACCCCAACCACAAGCAACAAGAATGCGCCTATCACGAATATCCCAATGGTGGTGGAGCTAGCTTTTCGACTCATCACGGTTTCCTAGGTGGAGACGGAAGCTCCTTGTCCACGGCGTAAAAAGTTTTGTACGCCCGGGATGGTACTATCCGCCAGGAGGGTTTGAGGATGACCAGTGGCTAACATGGTTTTGGTGTCAGTGTCTAGGAACACCGAATTGTTGCCAATGGCAAAAATACTCGCCAACTCATGTGTGACCACGACCACCGTGGCACCCAAACTATCTCGAAGTTCGAGAATCAGATCATCAAGATGCCGGGAACTGATAGGATCGAGGCCGGCTGACGGTTCATCGAAAAACAAGATGTCAGGGTCAAGAGCCATAGCCCTGGCTAGCGCTGCCCGTTTCTGCATCCCGCCACTCAGTGCATGGGGATAATAGTCTTCAAATCCAGCCAGTCCCACCAAGGCAAGTTTGAAGGAGACCACTTCTTGAACCTGTTTCTCGTTCAATTCCGTATATTCATGAAGCGGGAGCGCGACGTTTTCCTCTAACGTCATTGAACTCCACAACGCCCCGCCTTGGAAAAGGACGCCAAAGCGTCGCATCAAGTGAACGCGAGTTTCGTCATCGGCGAGCCAAAAACTTTCTCCTTGGTACAGGACATCCCCGCGAGACGGTTTTTTGAGTCCGACCATATGCCGAAGGAGCGTACTTTTCCCGCATCCACTCCCACCCATCACAATAAAAATATCGCCCTGGTTCACGGTAAAGGATACGTCGCGTTGGATCACGACATCACCATAGGCCATGGTCAGGTTGTCAACGACTATGTGGGCATCAGGCATGGAAAATTCCTTCGGACGTGATGTGTGATGCGTAATACGTGAAGCGTAAGATTTGAAAACTTCTTTTTTCTTAACGGATCACGCATGACGAATTCATATTCCCAAAATTTCGAACATCACGGTGAGGAGCGCATCCGACACAACAATAAACACAATGCCTGTCACCACGGCGGACGTGGTGGCTAATCCCACAGCGGCTGAACTTGAGCCACATTGCATCCCTCGCAAGCATCCTGCAATGGCCACCAGCACTCCGAATACGACGCTTTTCATCAATCCCACCAAAAAATCAGTGAGCGTCAACGCGGCTTGGGTTTGATGAAAGTATTGGCTGACACCTAAGTCCAACATTGTGACGCCGACAATGGCCCCGCCGAGTATTCCTAGCAGGTCGGAATACATACAGAGAAGTGGCATCATGAGCATGAGCGCCAACATTCGAGGAAGCACGAGAAATTCCATGGGGGAAATACCCATGGTGGTAAAGGCATCAATCTCCTGATTCACACGCATCGTGCCCAGTTGAGCCGCAAAGGCCGCACCGGTCCGACCGGCCATGATCACTGCGGTCATCATCGCACCCATTTCTCTCGCCATGCCAAGACCGACCAAATTCGCCACATACACTTGCGCACCGAATTGCTTCAATTGAACCGCACCCACAAATGCCAAAATCAAGCCGACCAGCACGCTGATCAATGTGACAATCGGTAGCGCTTGCGCACCGCATTCCTGAATGGTTAGGGCTAAATCTGATCGGCGATAATGCGCCTTGCCTCGAAGAAATCGGAGAAAAGTCACAAACGTTTCCCCGATAAAGGCAACCATTTCCTGCGCTCCATCGCTGACTTGAAGGGCCTTATGGCCAAGGCGAGAAACAGGGTTCTCTTTGGCCGGCACGTCGCTCGTTCCTTGGCGCTCGGGTACGGCAGTTGCGAGCGAGATCAGACGCTGCACGCCCTGAGGCAAACCTGAAAATTCGATTTCAATGTGCTGATGGCCACAGAGGCGTTGAAGCTTCAGCAGGAAGGTCACCAATCCCGTGTCCCAGCTTTCCAGTGAGTGAGTGTTGAATTGGAGAATATGGACGGGTGGATCTGAACGGCATGCTCGAATCAGTTCTTGCACAGAGGGAAGAGGCTCCTGAAGCCGCCAGCTTCCGACCAATTCAACAAGAAGGGTATTCTCAATGGAACGAATAATCCGTATCTCGGCCATAACAACAAGATATGTAGAGGAATTGGTAGGTGAAATGCGGTGTTATGTGAGTGAAATTTTGAGAAGTTGCTCTCTCTCAGGCTCCAATCCCTCCCTGACATTTAGGAAGTGTAACCTGTCCAACGATTTTTGCAAGGGAGGAAGTGGCTGGGGGGAGCCATTCGATTCCCGGGATAATGCGTTAAAAGCTCTACGTGAAATCGTACGGAAGGGGGTAAAAATTTGTCTGTATCTCCCATTTGGAAAAAGGGGGGAGGTCGGGGGATTTTCCTTTCCGAATCATTGGAAAGCCTGAATATTTTATCCACCGCTGCACGTGTGGGCCTTCTATTCGAGTGGGCAATGATAGAAATGCATCGAAAAATCCCCCTCATCTCCTTTTTCAAAGGGGGAGACTCGCGATATTTTCTCCCTGCGGTTTGCTGGATTTATAGACCCGTGCTATGGTGGCGGCCATCAATTTGTAGTATCCTCATGCGTGACCCTCTACAAAATGTTGTGGTTTATGGGGGTTCCACTATCTCTTCTTCAACGCCATAAAGCCAAGCGTATGCTGAACCGTGTTTGGGTTTATCTGATATCCTTCATCTTGTCCTTGAGCCCTTACTTTTCGGAATCGTCCTTTGCAAAATCCCGATTACCCAAAGTCAGGATTGGGATAGTTTCGGACGGGCCCTACCAAGACTATGGATGGGGGAAGGTCGTGAAAAGCAAATTATTCTTGAAAGAAATTCTTGAGCTGACCCGAGGTGAATTCGACGTAATTTTTCCGAAAAACAGATTCGTGCACGGGAATTGGTCGGTCAAAGGCATTAAGAGAGCGGTTGATTTTCTGCTGGCCGATCCGCGCATCGATCTCATTTTGGCGTTGGGCGTCCTTGCCTCCCATGATATCAGTCGCCGTCCGTTTCTTCCGAAACCGGCTGTGGCCCCCTTTGTGATTGATAGGGAACTACAAGGATTGCCTTTCCGTCTGGGGACATCGGGTGTTCGAAATCTCAATTATATATCCTTGCCCCATTCCTTTGAGCGGGCGGTCAAAGCGTATAAAGAAATTTTGCCATTTTCAAAAATGACACTCTTTGTGGATCAAGCGGTGATCGAGGCCTTACCGCAATTGCAGGTGAAAATTCAACGGGCCGCCAAGGCGAATAATTTAGAGATTACCGCAGTACCAGTTGAGACGTATATTCAACCAGCCTTGGCAGCTATTCCCGAAGACACCGAAGCTGTGTTGGTGACACCGCTTCTGCGCCTCCCGTTGTCTGAATTTCAAGCCTTGGCACAGGGGCTCATTGACCGAAAACTTCCGAGCTTTTCTCTCTATGGTCGAGAGGAAGTGGAGTATGGATTATTGGCATCGATTGCGCCAGAGGCCAATACGCTTCGAATGGCTCGGCGTGTGGCGCTCAATGTTCATCGAATTTTACTGGGCGAAGATGCGGGAAGTTTTTTGGTGTCCTTACCGGAAGCCGAACGACTCACCATCAACATGGCGACAGCCCGAGCGGTGGAAATTTGGCCGACATTTCGGGTACTAACCGAAGCGGATCTCATCAATGAAGATGTAGAATTCATCAAGCGACGACTTTCGCTGTATGCCGTGGTTCGAGAAGCAGCGTCAGTCAATCTCGATCTGGCTGCCGCAGATCGGCGAGTCGCGGCTGGAATGGCTACTATCCGCAATGCGCGATCAGCGCTGCTGCCTCAAATTGAAATGGGAAGCCGTGCGACCATGATTGATCAGGATCGAGCGGGCGCAGGTTTTGGCACGAATCCGGAACGGTCCATGCGGGCTACCGGAACGTTTTCGCAATTATTGTACTCGGACAAAGCCTGGAGTGACTTCACCGTCCAGGAAAAAACTCAGATCTCGCGTGAGGCCGAACGTAGCGAATTACGATTGGACATTCTTCAGGAGGCAGCCGTGTCGTATTTGAATGTGTTGCAGGGGAAAACCTCCCTCCGCATTCAAAAGGACAATCTAAAGTTGACTCGATCCAATTTCGAATTGGCGCGTGTTCGTGAGTCCATCGGTTCGGCGGCTCGGGATGAAGTCTATCGGTGGGAAAGTGAAATTGCGAATGGCCGGCGTGCAGTTTTGAATGCCCAAGCCCAATTACAACAGGCCAACGTGGCGTTGAATCGTATTTTGCATCGTCCCCTTGAGGAACTCTTTATGACCGAGGAAGCGAGTTTGGAGGACCCCCTGTTGTTCGGCGACCTCAATCGGTTGTTTGCCTTTATTGATAATCCCAGACACTTTGGTCTGTTTCGAAATTTTCAAGTTCAGGAAGGTCTCTATGTTTCACCGGAGATCAGGCGACTCAATGCCTTGATTGCGGGCCAGGAACGAACGGTTCTCAATGCCCAACGCGCCTATTGGGCTCCTGACGTATCTCTTCAGGCCGACGTGGATCAACGTTTTGCATCGGGTGGTGCGGGACAAGACGTGCCTCCCGCAGCTGCGCCTTTGGGTATTGGTCAGGACAACACGCAATGGTCGGTGGGCATAGGATTATCCTTTCCACTCTTTAGTGGGGGGAGTAAAGAAGCCACGGAGAGCAAAGCCTTGGAGGATTTGCGGCGGCTTCGATTGGAGCGTGAAGCAACAATCGGGCGAGTGGAGGAACGGATACGGTCTACGATGTTTCAGGCTTCGGCGTCGTTTCCCGGAATTCGCCTTTCCCGTGAGGCCGCAGACGCTTCAGGAAAAAACCTGAAATTGGTGGTTGATCAATACTCGCGCGGGGCCGTTGATATTATTAAATTATTGAATAGCCAGAATGCCGCGTTGACTGCCAACGAATCGGCGGCCAATGCGGTGTATGATTTTTTGATGGACATGATGAATATTGATCGGGCCGTCGGACGCTTCGATTATTTTTTGTATAAAGAGGAACGGACCGCATGGTTTGGCCGGCTCACCGAATTTTTTCAACAGGCTGGGGTGAAGCCATCGAAAGAAACAATGAGGAGCCCGTTCTGATGAGACGTGATGCATGAAGTGCAATGCGTTATGAGGGAAAATTTCGTACATACTCAGGTATGGACCCGCGAGAAAATAACTTGATCAATATCGCGCCAAGATTTGGGTCGGATTTG
>CAYMQW010000078.1:0-7928 GCA_964392595.1 uncultured Nitrospiraceae bacterium | reverse complement strand
GTTGATCCATCCCGTCTCGCGGCATTCCTCGTTCGAGGAGTATGTGCAGTCCTCGCGTCTTGCCAGACAGGTGTCTCAGCACCCAAACAGGTGAAGTTCTTCTTGCGCGAACCCTTAGGAAGTGCGTGTTTTTTGTGATGTCATGCAGCAGCACCGTATATATGCGAAGCACCTAAGAAAGAGTTTTAAGGGGCGAGAAGTCGTTCGTGGCGTGTCTCTCGATGTTGAGGCGGGAGAGATTGTTGGGCTTCTTGGGCCCAATGGCGCGGGAAAAACCACGATCTTCGATATGGTGGTGGGATTATGTCAGCCCGATCATGGGCAGATTCTCCTCAATCGTGAACCCATTACGCATTTGCCCATGTATCAACGGGCTCGCCGAGGAATCGGGTATCTACCTCAAGAAGCCTCCGTGTTTCGGCGCCTGTCGGTCGAAGAGAACATTCTGGCTGTGTTAGAGACACTTTCCCTTTCTAAAAGGGAACGTCATACTCGGGTGGATGAATTGTTGAATGAACTTGGGCTGATCAATCTTCGGAAGAGCCAAGCCTTTACCCTGTCAGGTGGAGAACGGCGAAGATTGGAGATCACCAGGGCGCTCGCGACCAACCCGAGTTTTTTATTATTGGATGAACCCTTTGCGGGGATTGACCCGATTGCCGTGGCCGACATTCAGGAAATTATTCAGTCGTTGAAAAAAAACAACATTGGTATTTTAATTACCGACCATAATGTTCAAGAAACCCTTTCCATAACGGATCGAGCCTATATAATTAACGAAGGGTCGATCTTGGAGGCGGGGAAGCCGGAAGAGGTCGTCAGTAGTCCTCAAGCTAGAGCCATCTATTTGGGAGAGCGATTTAAACTGTAAGGGACTGTTGAAAATGGCTGCCAGCGGCGTTCTCATTGCTCGGATGGCTCAACGTACTTCCCTGTACGCCTCGCCTTCCTCGCTGCTTGCGGCCTTGCTGGACAGCCATTTTCAACGGTCCTTGTAAATATTTTGGTTGGGAGCGAGTGCATGGAATTACGACTGGAATTGAAGCTAACTCAGAAGTTGGTGATGACCCCCCAACTTCAGCAAGCGATAAAGCTTCTTCAATTATCCAGGCTTGAGCTTCAGCAAACGCTCTCTCAGCACCTCATGGAGAACCCGCTACTTGAAGAAGGTGCGAGTGAGGTTGAGGAAGAAGAGGGGGCGGATAGTCCTGTCGAGGGGAAAGAAAATGTCTCAGCCGATGGAGAATCCAGTGGTGAGGCCGAACAGACAGAATTTTCAGAGTCACTTTCCTCAGAAGAATGGGATAATTATTATGAAAGCGATTGGCGGGCTGGTGGTGCGCCTACTTCGTCATCAATCTCAGACGAAGATTTCCCCTCCTTTGAACAGACCCTGACAAAACCCACCTCTCTCGAGGATCATTTGTTATGGCAATTGCGCTTATCCTCAGGTCAGGACGGGGAGCCAGCGATCGGTACCATATTAATCGGCAATATCGATGAAGATGGCTATATCCGAACTTCTCTTGAAGAAATTGCTGTGGATGCTCAGGTCTCGCTTCATCAGGTAGAGAATGCGTTGGATTTGATTCAAACGTTTGACCCCCCAGGGGTGGGTGCGCGCGACCTTCAGGAATGTTTAAATATACAACTACGACATCTTCATTATGGGTTGGTGGAAGGTCCCCATGGAGGAAATGGTGCGGGGCCTGACTCGCTGCTCAAGACCATTGTCGCCAACCATTTGCCGGACCTTCAGAAAAAACGATATCAGAATATCGCGAAGGAAGTCGGAGTACCTCTCGAGGAAGTGTATGCAGCGGTCCATATTATTGAGGGGTTAGAGCCCAAGCCTGGCCGGCCCTATTCTACAGATATTAATCAAATCATTATCCCCGATGTGTTCGTGTTTAAAGACGAAGGCGAATGGATTGTCCTGCTGAATGAAGACGGTCTGCCTCGGGTACAGATCAGCCCCTATTACAAGGAAATGATAGGAGGTAGGGGTGGCGAAGCAGCTTCCACCAAAGAATATCTCGAAGATAAACTCCGTGGAGCCCAATGGATTATTCGTAGTCTCGATCAACGGAATAAGACTATCTTAAAGGTCGTGCATAGCCTGATTCACTTTCAGGAACCGTTTCTCGACAAAGGCATTCAATATTTGAAACCTTTGGTGCTCAAGCAGGTGGCTGAAGATGTCGGCATGCATGAATCCACGATCAGTCGAGTGACGACGAATAAGTACATGTACTGCCCGCAAGGGATGTTAGAATTAAAGTTTTTCTTTAACGTCGGCATTCAACGTTCAGATCCAGGGGCGGAAGACTTATCCTCTCTCACCGTTCGGGAAATCATTCGAGAAATGGTAGCTCATGAAAGTGGGCGTAAACCACTCAAAGATCAAGAAATCGTAGCCAGATTGAAATACCGTGGGATTGTTCTTGCCAGACGGACCGTTGCGAAATATCGAGCTGAGCTTCATATTGCCCCCGCCAGTCAACGAAAACGCATTCATTCATAGCTTCCAATTTGAGTGAGGACCTCGCTTCTTGGGATCGTGTATCATCATGGGTCTTTTTTAGGGTAGGCCCGATTACCAGCTCTTCATCCGTGATGGACTTAACGAAACATTGCTAATTGATTTTTGATGCCGTTGGGAGGAAATATGGAGTCAATCAGTCCAGATGGGTCGCTTCAGCTTGTCATAGTCAGTGGAGCTTCGGGATCTGGCAAGACTCAGGCGTTGAAATGTTTGGAGGATCTTGGGTTTTTTTGTGTGGATAACCTTCCGCCAGCCTTGTTTTCAAAATTTACTGAACTCTGCACTCAACGAGGTGGAGACGTTCGACATGTTGCCTTGGGCATTGATATTCGTGAACGTGGATTTTTTGCCGACCTTTTTGACAATCTTTCCCGCCTAAAAACAAGCACTTATTCCGTAGAACTCCTCTTTCTGGAAGCCAGCGATGAGGTGCTGACCCGTAGATTTTCCGAATCCCGCAGACCTCACCCTCTTCTCCCTCAGCAGCCAGTGATCGAGGGGATTCAATTAGAGCGACAACAGATTCAAGAACTGCGATCTGGTGCCGATCGAGTGCTGGATACGTCCGAAATGACGGTGCATGAACTTCGTGATTGGATGGCACAACATTTTAGCGATGTGGACCACAAGCCATCGATGCGGATCTCTCTCATGACATTTGGGTACAAATTCGGTGTGCCCTATGATGCTGATTTAGTGTTTGATGTTCGTTTTCTTCACAATCCAAATTTCGTTCCGGAGTTGAAGGCGCTGACTGGGGAACAGGAAGAGGTCCAACGCTATGTGTTTGAACGGACGGAGGCCGAAGGTTTCGTGCAGCACTTACAACGACTCTTCGTATTTCTTTTCCCGCTGTTTGAACAGGAACGGCGAAGTTATTTAACGGTGGCCATTGGGTGTACAGGAGGCCGTCATCGATCCGTTGCCGTGGCTCTTCGACTACAACAGGTGTTTTTATCCCTTGGGCATGACGTCCCTGTTCGTCACCGTGATATTCATCGAACTTAAGGATTCGCAAAACAATAACTTCCCATTTTCGGGCCATCTTTGGACGCGCCTCAATCGAAACAACCTCAACAGAGGGGTGCTATGCCTCTGTTTTTTCTCAATCGTTACGTCAAAATTCGACCTAAATCTGGACACGATTTTGTCCAATGAGTTTTTTAATAGGCCCTCACTTGCCATCACGAACATTTTCTTGATCCGACAATTCAGTCAATCATCTTTCCCTTTTCTCCGCTCCGCTACCGAATTCACTGTGGTTTTCGCCTACAACCAAAATGGTGAATCCCGTCTCGTTTGACGGAAAATCGGCCAACAGTGTAGGGTTGGGCGGGTAACCTCTGTCGCCAGAGTTCCAGCGTTATTCCTGAGCCAGGCGAGTGTTTTTCTTGTGTTGCCGAGCCGTTTTTCTATGATGCCTACCGTTCGACTATCAACGATTTATCAAAAACTTTATACGCTTTGTCCCTGGTCGAGATCTCATTCCATGATTGGCTTGGATCTGGGGTCACATGCCATTACGTTTGTTGAGTTACAACATCGACGAGGCCGCGATTATGTCAGTCGGTGGGGATCTGAACCACTTGAGCCCAATGTCATTGAACAAGGGAGGATCACCAATCGACCATCCCTTGTTGCCTCTCTACATGCGTTTGTTCACAAATACAGCCTCAACGGTGCTTCCGTGGCGATGGCCGTCAATGGGGCTTCGGTGATGGTGAAACGCATTCATGTGCCGACATGTCATCAACATGACCTGGACGCGTACCTAATGTGGGAGGGTGCTCATTATATTCCCTATGACCCCGATGACGTGTATCTTGATTTTTCTGTGTGTTCATCCGTTGTTGCCCTCGACCTCAGTGAGGATATGGACCTTCTTTTGGTAGTAGCCAAGCGGGATGCGGTTGACGAGCGGAGGGATGTGTTGGAAGAAGTCAATGTGCATCCGGTTATCTGTGATGTCGAGGCCCTCGCGTTTCTCAATGTGGCTTCACTGAATACAGAGGTTCAAACCCGCAACTCTTACCTCCTGGCCAATCTTGATGGTGGCATCATGAATGTCATAGTGGTGGCACAAGGCGAACCCCTCCTCTTGCGTGATGTGAGTGTGCCTTCTTTTTCCAATCAAGGCGTTGCCTCTGGTACGTCCGAGGATTTAGGCCAACCTCAGTGCTTCCATGAAGTCCAAGCTTCTCAAGAAACGGATTCTTCCCTCTCGGAAAAGATGTCCCGGTTTGAAATCGTGAGTGAACTGAAGCGAACCGTGGAAGGTGCGCGAGAATTACAACCTGATCTGGATATTGAATATGTGTTTCTTGGTGGAAGTGGTTGGGACTGTCCCCAGCTTCTGGAAGAACTGAGGCAAGCACTCATGCTTCCTCTTTCTCTCATCGATCCGGTTGCATCTTTAGAACGGAGTAGAGGGAGAAGGAGTGCTCGGCCCTTGGCTCCCTTTGCCGGCGTAGCAGGGGGATTGGCTCTCCGAGCCCAATCCGGATGAGGGCGTTGTCATGATCGCCATTAATCTGCTTCGGCGTACACTTGAGAATGAACACCGTCAACGTCGACGGTGTCAGAGCGAAGCTGCCGTTGTGCTGTTAATAGTTGTGGGTATGATAGCTGTGTGCGGATTTGTCTGGGCGGATTTGGCGCAATCCCTCGGGCAACTTCAAAAGGAAAAGGTGCAGAAAATCGCGCAGCTTGTTGAATTGGAACATACGCGTGGCCAACTCAAGATGATTCATCGACACACGGTGGACTTGAGAAATCGCAGTCAACAGGTCACTCACCTGATGAGTCAACAGCGACGGTCCATTCAACTTCTGGACACCATAAGCCGTAGCCTCGACCCTTTGAAGCTTTGGTTGGCTACACTGGAAATGAAACAGGACCGGGTTACGCTCATGGGTTTTGCCGACTCAAAGTCAAAAATTGTGCAGTTTGCGCAACACTTGAAACGTGATGGGTTCTTTCAAGAGGTGACGGTTCTTGAAGCAGGACAAGTTTCGGGAGAACCCTTAAAATATAATTTTACCATGAATCTTTTATTGACCGCAGAGTTGGACTATGTCTCGTCTTCTTGAATGGTTCGATGTCACACCTTTCGTGCAGAAGATATCCCTGCTTGCACTTTTCCTAGTGATATTCGGGGTGGGGTTTTATTGGTTGATGGCTGAACCTCTCGTGGTAGAGATTGATATTTTGGCTGGGGAATTGCAAACGCTTGATCGAAAGTTGAAGCTCGAGACCCAATCCGAAGGCCAGCTCGGCAACGCGCAGAAAGAAATTTCACAGTGGCAGTCCATAGTATCTCGACAAGAGGAGAGACTTGGGTTAGAAGTTTCCATGAGTCAGGTACTGAATGATATGTCGAGCATCGCTCAAGAAACTGGAATTATTTTAACATTGTGGAAACCGAAGAAACCGGGCAGCGAATCCTCAGGCCAGGTTCACGCAACGTATCTTCAACTTCAAGTGGAGGGTGGGTATCATCATGTGGCTCAGTTCCTTGAGCATATGCAATATCTCTCCAAGGCGATGGGGGTGACGGCACTTAGGATGCACAGTGATAATACCGGTGACGGCACTCCTACCGTTCGGGCAATTATTGACTTGATGGGATATGACAGGAATGTTTAAACCCTTGCTGACAATAACCCCATGTTTGTCATTGATGAACGGAAGTACAGCAAGGGCAAGAGGTACGAGGATAAAGCGGATTCCATTTTTTCCTAACGTGTGTATTGCGGCCTCCCTAGCCCTGGGAATCACTGCAGGGGGACTCGCCGATCCCGTTTTCGTTTCGGCCCAAATGCCGGAACCTCGTCCTGCCCTGGAATTGGCAGAATTGCTCTTTGAACGAACTGTGAGTCAACCCTACACGTATACAGTTGGGAATCGTCGAGATCCTTTTGTGCCGTTGCCATTTTCCGGTTCCCTGGACGATTCTGATGCTCCTGAATTATCGAATTCGGGAAACACTGAGGGCACAGTGACGCTACTCGGAATTATTTCTGGAAAACGAGGGTATCAGGCTCTATTGAAATTACCGAATGGGGAGCGTGTCATGGTTGGGCCAGGGAGCTTACTGGAAAAGGCAACTGGAAGAGTCACTCGAATCACCCGGAATACGGTGGTGCTTACCAGATTGTTGGATGGAAAAGGCGACAATCAAATTTTAGAAAAGACGTTAGTGTTATCAAACTAAAGAGAATGCTTGAGACGTGCTATTAAAAAAATAGCAGTTCAACGGGGAGTCGATGCCATTACCATTGTGATTCAAGGTAATGGGCCTTTGCCGTATCGACTCAGTCCGGTTGACTCACAGCGATTGAGTCTTGATTTGCCGAATGTTGTCTCGGCGATTCGCTTTCAGGTGTTGCCTGTCAATCATCTGCTGCTGAAACGAATTCGGATTGGTCAACATCCCAAGAAATTGCGTGTGGTGTTTGATCTCAACCATCCGCTCGATAAAGGTCTTCGATACGCGATTAAGGCCATGGGTGATCAATTAACTGTGCGCCTATCTTTAAAATAAGGCATCGAAATGTTGCGCTATTTAAATGCAGGTGAGTCTCATGGACAATGTCTCATGGCGGTGCTTGAAGGTGTTCCAGCCGGGTTGCCCTTAACTGCGGAAGAGGTGAATCACGATCTCGCGAGGCGACAAGGGGGCTATGGTCGGGGCGGGCGAATGCGCATTGAGAAGGATCAAATTGAATTTTCCTGTGGAGTACGTCAAGGCAAGACTCTTGGCAATCCTCTTGGACTCATCGTTCGCAATAAAGATTGGGAAAATTGGAAAGACATTATGTCTGTTGAACCAGGGCCTCCCTCGACAGAACGTGTTGTGACTCGGCCCCGTCCCGGTCATGCTGATCTCGTCGGAGCGATTAAGTATGGGCATCGTGATATTCGGAACGTGCTTGAAAAAGCCAGCGCTCGCGAGACTGCCATTCGGGTCGCGGTCGGCGCAGTGGGAAAAGCCCTGTTGGGCCAATTTGGAATGCAAGTTGTCAGTTATACCATGGAAATTGGAAGGATAGTGGCTCCGGCTCCGGATGATCCGTTACTGGCTTTTGCCAAGGCCGAAGAATCACAGGTGCGGTGCTGGGATCAAGCGGCTGGAGAAAAAATGATCGAAGAAATTCGTTCAGCCAAACATAAAGGCGATTCTCTCGGTGGGGTGTTTGAAGTAGTCGTGACTAATCCGCCAATCGGGTTGGGCAGCTACACGCAATGGGATCGTCGATTGAGTGCCAGACTCGCCATGGCCGCGATGAGCATCCAAGCCATGAAGGGAGTAGAAATCGGCATGGGTTTTGAGTCGGCTCGCCGATTTGGATCGGAAGTTCATAACGACATTTATCCCGATGAG
>CAYMQW010000077.1:0-8009 GCA_964392595.1 uncultured Nitrospiraceae bacterium | reverse complement strand
GTGATGACAAAATCCGGTCTTGCGCGCGCTTCAGTTTGGCCGCGGCGACCATCTTCATCGCTTTCGTAATCTTTTGGGTATTTTTTACGGAAACGATTTTCCGTCTGAGGTCTTGTAAACTTGCCATGTCTCGTTGTGATTACGGTATCAATAATAATTATTTGGCAATCCTTAAAATTTCTTGGTCTTCTTATATTCCCCAATGATCTGCTTGAGTTGCCCGCCAAATTCATCATCGATTTTTTTCTTCGAGACGACTTCTTCGCGAACCTTGGGATGTTTGTCTTTTATATACTCCAAGAGCCCGGCCTCAAACTCTCGAACCTTTTTGATTGGGACATCATCGAGAAAACCATTCACCCCGGCATACAGGGACAACACCTGATCCGCCACGGGCATGGGTTTGTATTGCTCCTGCTTGAGTAATTCCACCATCCGAGCCCCACGAGCCAGTTGCGCTTGGGTCGCCTTGTCCAATTCACTGCCGAATTGGGAAAAGGCCGCTAATTCTCGATATTGGGCGAGATCCAAACGAAGCGTTCCAGCGACTTGTTTCATGGTTTTAATTTGTGCAGCGCCTCCGACCCGAGAAACCGAAAGACCAACGTTAATAGCCGGGCGAATACCCGAATAGAATAGGTCACCCGCTAAATAGATCTGTCCATCCGTAATGGAAATAACGTTGGTTGGAATATAGGCCGCGACGTCGCCGGCTTGCGTTTCAATAATGGGAAGAGCGGTAAGGCTTCCTGCACCATTTTCATCACTTAACTTTGCTGCCCTCTCCAGCAACCGTGAATGCACGAAAAACACATCACCGGGAAACGCTTCACGACCTGGTGGACGCCGAAGTAACAAGGACATTTGCCGATAGGCCACCGCATGTTTGGATAAATCGTCGTACACGATTAAGGCATGTTTGCCATTATCCCTAAAGTATTCCCCCATGGCTACACCAGCGTAGGGTGCAAAAAATTGGAGCGGGGCCGCATCACTGGCCGTTGCAGATACAACGGTGGTGAATTCCATGGCTCCAGCATCTTCCAACGTTTTGATAACCCGCGCGACGGTTGAGCGTTTCTGCCCAATCGCGACATAAATACAAAAGACGTTGAGGCCTTTTTGATTGATGATCGTATCGATCGCAATGGCCGTTTTTCCAGTCTGACGATCGCCAATGATCAACTCTCGCTGGCCTCGACCAATGGGAATCATTCCGTCAATCGCTTTCAAGCCTGTCTGCATGGGTTCGCCTACGGATTGCCGTTCCACCACACCAGGGGCTCGGACTTCAATTAACCGAGTCTCGGTGGTATTGATTGGGCCTTTCCCATCGATTGGCTGACCAATGGCATCCACCACACGTCCGACCAAGGCATCACCCACCGGAACTTCCGCGATGCGACCGGTGCGTTTAACCGGGTCACCTTCTTTAATGCCCGTATCCGATCCCATGAGCACGGCACCAACGCTATCTTCTTCAAGATTGAGTGCCACACCAAATATATTGCCCGGGAACTCCAACAATTCCCCGGCCATGGCACCCTCCAAGCCGTAAACCTTGGCAATCCCATCACCCACTTGAATGACATTGCCAGTCTCCGTGACATCGACGCGTTGTTCGAAGCCTTTAATCTTCTCCTGAATAATTGAACTGATTTCATCTGCCTTGATCTGCATGCCTTACCCCTTTACCAATTGGGCTCGTATCTTTTCGAGTTGGCCCTTGATGGTACTATCATAGACTTTGCTTCCGATTCGAATTTTGATCCCGGCCAGTAATGACGGGTCTTCCTGAAACGCGACGTCCACCGGACATTTCAGAAGCCCCTGCAGTTTGGATTGAAGTTCTTCTCGTGCCTTCGTCTCAATACTTTGGGCCGAGGTAATGGACACCTGCTGTTTTCCTTGTTCACGATCCATCAGGTCACGAAAGGCCTCAGCAATTTCTGGTAAGACCCCCACGCGATTTTTTTTCAGGAGTTGGTCGCAAAATCTACCCATGGTTGGTGGACCCCCAGCGCGTTCACTACAGGCTGTGAGGACCGATGATTTTTCTTCCAAGGTAAAGACTGGTGACGCCAACACATGTTTGAGCGATGTAGACTCTTGAATTGCGTTCGCCAGGGCCTGGAGACCGGTTTGGGCAGCTTCCAAACTTCCCTTGTCCAGCAGATGAAACAAGGCCTGGGCGTAACGTCTTGCAACGGTATTTTTCGTCATAATGTAATTGCGTAATGGATAAAGACGGAACAACAGCGCTTGCGCTCAGCGCACAATCAAAAAAACGCAAAACGATATCATGTGATTACACAAGTGTCAAATCATTCAACCACTTGGAGCGAATTTATGAGACTCGACTTGCGAATTGATCCGGAAGCGTTTCGGTCAGCGAGAGGATCTTCTCCGGTTGGATTGGGGTTCGTTGAATAATTCCCCCACCCAGCACCTGGTCTCCTTCATAAAATACGGCGGATTGTCCGGGACTCAATGCCTTCTGTGGGATCTCAAACTGCATCTTCATGATTCCTTTTGATTCTAGGACGAGCTTGGCGGGGACGGCCGGAGACGCATAGCGATATTTCACTAAGACAGACCGAGTTTCCATTGGCACCGTATCGCCATGCCAGGTTATCTCCCTCACGAGACATTCTTGTTGCAGCAATGTGTCTTCTTTTCCAAGGACGACCGTATTGGTTTCCGGGACGACATGTTGAACATACAACCGTTCTCCAGTGGCAAGGCCCAGGCCCTTTCTTTGGCCTTGAGTATAAAAAGCAATTCCGCGATGCTCTCCAAGATATTGGCCTTGAGAATCCACAAATGGCCCAGGACGATTCGCTTGCGGGGCTTCAATTTTAATAAATTCTCGATAGTCTCCTTGGGTCACAAAACAAATTTCTTGGCTTTCGTGCATTTCATCAAGGGGAAGATCCAATTCTTCGGCTTTCGCCCACACTTCGGTTTTGTGCAAGTGACCTACAGGAAACACAATGTGTGGCAACCAGGTTGATGAAATACGGTACAGGAAATAGGATTGGTCTTTTTTGGAATCGACCCCTTTGAAAAGGAAATGTCCTTGGGCTGTGGACTGGATGCGTGCGAAATGGCCTGTGGCCACATAGGATATACCTCGAGCTTGGGCGAGTTGGTATAACATGCCAAACTTAATTCGCTCATTGCATCTGACACAGGGATTGGGGGTTTCACCTGATAAATATCCAGAGACAAAATCGTCGATTACGCCTTTCTGAAAGGCTTCACGAGTATCAACCACTTCGTAAGGGATATCCAATTGTTTAGCCACATGGCGGGCGAGCCCAACTTTACAACAACCCCGCTCCTGCCATTTCTTGGAGACCGCTACGGTTTCATCTTCCTGCTCCCACACTTTCAGGGTGACACCTCGAACGTCATAACCCTGTTCGGTGAGAAGAAGAGCCGCGACAGAGCTATCCACGCCTCCACTCATTCCAAGAAGGACGGTTGGTCGTGACATGATTGGATCAGGCTTCCTGAGTACGGAGTTTGTTATCTCGATGGGCATTGAGATCGTGAACTTTTTCCATGGCAGCGGATGTGTTCAGATCATCAAGCTGACTAATACCCATGTCACACACCCCTTGGAATAAGACGCCTTCTTCCATGGAAAACGAGGGTGAGTGGACATCTCCAATTAAAACGGCAGGCTTCAAAAGCTGAACTTTTTTTGACGCGACGATGTTGCCTTCGACTTTTCCTCCGGAGACAATGACGCCACCAGCTATCGACCCTTTGATCACAGCATGTTCCCCAATAATCAAGGTATCCCCGGTGGTGATCTCACCCTCGAAGTGACCATCAATTCGTACCGTTCCATCGAAATTGGCTTTCCCTTTAAAATTCACGCCTCTCCCCAGGAAGGTATAATGATCTTCTTCAAAGATCGTTTCTTTCTTGTTTTTCTCGTCCTTATCGCCCCACATAAATCCCTCCTCAGCCTTTACGTTTGGATAGGCTCACGTGTAGGAGCTACTTGGCCAAACTCTCAAAATGTTTGGCCATCGTGTTTCGTCTGGAATCCGATTTACACCGCTTTCAAACTATCATCGTACGCAGGCACCTTTTCCTGACTACTATAGCTCGAACTTTTCGTCACTGGGCCCATTTCACATATTCCGTTAAACAACACGCCTTCTTCCATGGCCAGAGACGGGGTTTTGACTGATCCGTTCAACACGGCGGGGGCCATGAGTTGGATCTTTTCTCTGGCGATAATGTCCCCGATAATTCTTCCCTGACAGATAATCGTCCCGGCTTCCACTTTGGCATCAATCACCGCGCTTTGGCCAACAATGAGAATGCCGTCCGTGTGAATTTCCCCTTCTAATTGTCCATCAATGCGAACCGTCCCTTGGTAATTAATCACACCTTTAAATTCGACGCCTTCACCGACAAACGCACTCACATCATGACTCTGATCAAAAACCCTATCATTCCCTGATTGGCTCCGTGGTGAATCGGATGAAGAAAAGGCTGTTGATGGCGTGGAGTTATTGTCTGAATCGCTATTCCTACCAAACATGATCGTCCCTCCTTAGGATGTGGTGAAATAAGAAGAGTTTTCAATCCTATATGAAAACATTCTTTCTTCCCTTGAATAGCATAGCCTACCGAATTTTTACGATAAAATCACGTCCACAATGCGAGTCAGATCCTCGTCTGAATAGTAGGCCACTGTCAACTCTCCTCCTCGCTTTCGGGATCGAATGGCTACCTTGGTTCCCAATTGTTTTCGAAGTTGCTCTTCGACGGTCGAGTAACGACTTTCAGACACAGATTGATTTTTCTTTTTTGAATCCTTTTTTATTCCAGTCAATCTTGATTTAATCAACCGCTCTAAATCGCGGACTGAAAGTTGATCGCGAATAACCTTTTTGGCGACAGTAATTTGTTCCTGAGGGTTTCGAATACCCAAAATGACTTTTCCATGGCCAAGCGTCAGTTGTTCCGACTCTATTAATTGCTGTATTTCATTAGGTAAAGCTACCAGTCTTAAAATATTTCCGACCGAAGACCGCTCACGGCCCACTCGTTCCGCCACAATTTCCTGTGTTAAACCAAATTCATCAATTAATTTCGTATAGGCATGGGCTTCTTCAATTGGATTCAAATCTTTTCGTTGTATATTCTCAACAAGGGCCAGTACCGTGGATTCGTAATCCTTCGAATTACGAACAATAACCGGCATGGTTGACAGATTCGCTAATTTTGCAGATCGGAAGCGGCGTTCACCGGCAATGAGTTCATAGACACCATCACCTTTTCTTCGCACTAAAATTGGTTGAAGAATCCCATTTTGTCTAATCGAATCAGCCAAACTATCTAAGTCTTCTTGCAAAAACCTTTTTCTCGGCTGGAATTGATTCGGCACAATCTGGGAAATCGGGACCATTTGGATAACTTGGTCTGATCCAGAAGAGCGTGGATCATGGCCTGGCAATAATGCTCCAAGCCCCTTACCTAACGCTTTTTTCTCCATTTCCTAAAAACTCCTTGCACATTTCAATGTAGGCTTTCGACCCTGCAGAGGCCGCATTATATAAAAGACCAGGCCGGCCATAACTGGGTGCCTCTGCTAAGGCCACGTTTCGTGGGATCATTGATTGGTAAACTTTTCGACCAAAAAACTTCCTCACTTCCTCTGACACTTGCTTGGAAAGTGTGAGTCTGGCATCCCACATCGTCAACAGAATACCTTCTAATACTAACTGTGGGTTAAAGGAATCTCGAACACGATCAATATTGGATATCAAACTCCCCAAGCCCTCCATTGCGTAATATTCGCACTGGACGGGTATAAGTACTGAATGGGCCGCTGTAAGGGCATTTACCGTCAACAGGCCCAATGCTGGAGGGCAATCTACAATAATAAAATCATACTCATCGCTCACCTCAGAGACCACGTTTTTCAAGGCGTACTCTCGCTCTGCCATATCGGCCAACTCGACTTCCGCACCGGCAAGGTCAGACCCGGATGGAAGAATGTGTAACTCTGGTATCTGGGTTGGAACAATAGCTGTTTTTGCTTTTTCCTTTTTTATCAAACAATCATAAATAACCACCCCCGGTCTTTCAATTCCAAGTCCTCCTGTAGCATTGGCTTGAGGATCAAGATCGAGAAGTAACACGGACTTTTGAGAAATTGCTAGTGCAGCAGCAAGATTCACGGATGTGGTGGTTTTTCCGACTCCACCTTTCTGATTTGCAACCGCGACGATCTTGGCCATTGGCATAAAAAAGCTTTTTTAAAAGACTGTTGCTAGTAATGTTCCACGTGGAACATTACCTAAATGGTTCGCATGAGAATAACTTCCCATGTTTTGGTGCTAAGACACCTGTCTGGCAAGGCGCGAGGACTGCGCATACTACTCGTATGGAAAGGACGAGGAACGCGGCCAGACAGGATGAATCGACGCCCAAACATGGGAAATTATTCTCGCGCGAGCCCTAAGTCGAGGTTAAACTTAGGACTATCAATACTCGCTCCCCAAACCCAAACGGCAATTGATAGCAAACTTCTTTTTGGACTGTAAAACCCATCACGTCTGGCAATGTTTCGTGTTTTTTTGTACGACTCAACACAACCTTCCCTTTTTCGCTCAATAATGGCTTAACATAAGGCAAACACAGATTGTATCTCAATGCCTTAAGAAAAATCCAATCGTAGACATTTTGAAATTGAATAAAACCTGGCATTTCTTCTATGCGCTTGGCTTCTACGTATACGTTTTTCAATCCCAAAGACCCAATGATATGATGGAGAAAAGCCACTTTTTTTAAATTTGGCTCAACTAAGGTTACGGAAAGTTTCGGTTTGTAAATTTTTAATGGCAATCCTGGAAAACCCGCTCCGCTTCCAATATCCAATACAGAATCAGGCAGTTCATCGTTAAAAACTTTTTGGAATGCCAAGGAATCAATAAACAAATTAGCAATGATATCTTTTTCTTTTGTGTGCCCAATTAGATTTATTTTTTGGTTCCACCTTATAAGTTCACGAAAATACAATTCTAACTGTTCACAGGACTCCCTTGTTAATTGACATCCTATTTTATGGGATTCCTGTTCAATAAGGTCAAAGTGGGAAAGATTAGGCATTTTGCAATGTTCCACGTGGAACAATTTTGAAGAGTATCGTGATCAGAAATGAATCAACGCATTTACATGGTTTGCGAAGTCTGCCGGATTCTTTTTTGTCTTTCCAAGGAAACAAGAAGGAGAGAAATGGCTGCGGGAGTTATTCCTGAAATTCTCGAAGCTTGGCCAATAGAAGCCGGTCTGATTTTGGACAGTTTTTCATAAACTTCTTTTGAAAATCCACTGATATCATCGTAGGCAAAGTTTTCTGGAATTGACTTTTTTTCTAATTTTTTAAATTTTTCAATATGTTGGAGTTGCCGTTTGATATACCCATCATATTTTATGGAAATCTCAATAGATTCCTGGATGGTTGCATCTTCGACTGGACAATAGCCATCTATTTCGCACAATTTGGTATAGGAAATCTCAGGACGTCTGAGTAATTGACCCAGAGTATGCCCAGGATCAGGAATAATTTCCTCGAACATTTGCCAACGTTGTTTCGTGTCAGAATTCCAATTTGGGCGTGTGTGGTTCAGGCGAGTGACTTCTTTTTGAGTCGTTTCTTCTTTTTTAATAAAATCCTGAAAAATATCTTTTGTCACCAAACCTAAATTATGCCCTATTCCCATAAGGCGTGAATCGGCATTGTCCTCCCGAAGGGACAAGCGATACTCGGCCCTGGATGTAAACATTCTGTAGGGCTCACGAGTATCTTTGGTGATTAAATCATCAATGAGCACACCAATGTAGGCTTGTGAACGGTCAAGAATAAGCGGGTCTATTTCTTTCACGCGTATTGCGGCATTGATACCAGCCATGAGGCCTTGCGCCGCCGCCTCTTCATATCCAGAAGTGCCATTTATTTGTCCCGCGTGAAACAACCC
>CAYMQW010000076.1:0-8061 GCA_964392595.1 uncultured Nitrospiraceae bacterium | reverse complement strand
CAGACACCAGATTTGACAATAGCTCGCGGAAATGGTTTTGGTTCCTTTTGCCGAAACAAAAGGAACTCGTCGCGCGGGGGCGAAACCCTGCATATAATAATTCTTGGAAAAATCGGTCGGAGGTCACCCTGATGTGGCCCAGAATGGACAGACACCTGAAAAGGAGATAGTCCCTCCTGAATTCTCAAATAATTCCAATTAAGTTTAAATGGAAAAATTGTCTTTGGCCATTCGATTGGATACTATCCCGTTCGGGAATGTGTTGATCTTCATGTATCCGAACTTGAAGAGGATTGGACATTGGCAAAAGACAGTCACGAGCTCAAGAAAATCAAACCGTTGACGTAAGGGTACAAGTATGTGGGATATGAATGAGGTCATAAGCATTGACTATAAAGACGGCTACACGTTCCATATCGTTTTTGATAATGGCGTGGCCGGGAATATTGATTTATCTGAATACGCCAATAAAGGACCGATATTTGCCCCATTGAAGGACAGGGACTTTTTTAGAAAGGCCACGATAGAGGGGGGAACCATATCCTGGCCAAATGGTGCCGACATTGCCCCTGAAACCTTGTACGAGAAAATATATGACTCACAACAAGTTCCCTCCGATCATTAACGACAGACCAGCTTTTCCACTCTACTCGAACTCACCCCTTCATCCAGTCTTCATTGCAGTGGCGACTTCTCATATTCTACAAATCCTCCCACGACTCAGGAAAGGAGCTAAGGACATTTTTAATTGACGAATTCGGGTATCTGGCCGAAGAGGTGGCAGAGATTCTTGGCTATCGCTGGCATCAGTCGCCCGCCTAAGATTCCATGGGGAAGACAATTACGCTTGCCGCCACCATCCAGGTCAGCGACGCGGTTTGCCAGTTTACCGCAGCGTGTTGTTCGGCAGACCTCCATGCCGTTTCCTCTTGGAACCACCAACTTCTTCCGCATGGAAGGGTACTCGTTCTTGCTGGATCTGCCTGGCTAGAAATATTTTCATGAGACTTTGGTAGGGAACATCTCTCTTGTTCGCTAATACCTTCAACGTATCCAACATATCTTCGGATAGGCGAATCGAAATGGTCTTAAGGGAAGGCTTTAGATTTGGAAATGACACCTTCTTGGCACGACTAACATCGAAATAGTCAAGGGGAGAATGAGTACGCCAAAACTGGCGCTCTTCATCTTCATTCCTGAAGGCCGGCAATTTCTTCGCTACCTTTCTCATAAAATGTTTTTTCCTTTCGATTCATGTCTCGGGCGGATATGACCCGAATCAGTTCGCCTCGCATTGTAAAAACGGCGACGAGCGGCCTATCCGCATCGGTTTTCCAGAAGGCTGCAAACCGCAGCTCAACCTGAGAATGCTTGCAATCATCGAGGATGATAAGTGGTTCGTTGAAGAAAATTTGTTCACATTCCCCGTTGCGGACATTATGACCCGACAGGTTTTTGTCCCTGTTCCCCTCATCCCAGTCAAAACCGACAGCCTCCGGAAGGTGGTGAATCACAAGCTAAATGTATATTATGATTATGTACACGTCAAGGTATTGGTACATTAACGACGTGACGGGAAAACCGGAAAGATTTCAGTATACCTAATGGGCCGCACTCAACTTGGAAAAGGCATCAGGAGCCTTTTTTGTCCAGCGAAGTTGGTGATCGGGCCATAGAGGTGGTAGCGGTTCTTGGCTTTCACCACTCAACCCTCACCCCGGTCGCACAAGCAACAGCACCGTCATGCACACGAGTGAATTGTTCAACGCATGCGCGGCCATGCCTGGCAGGATACTCCCCGTCTTTTCATAGCCCCAGGCCCAAAGTAACCCACTCCAAAAGATCGTGACCAACCCGAAAGTCCCATACCCATGGGCAAGGGAAAAAATTAAGGCACTCACGACCATCGCCACAGGAGCATTGAAACGACGACGAAGGGTGCTATACAACACGCCTCTGAAGACAACCTCTTCAAACACCGGAGCCAGCACCGTATAGGACAACAGCGGGAGAATTAATTGCCACGTCGTCCCTTGAATCAGCGTGGGATCAAACCAATCGGTCCAATGCAACGACGTCTGAAAATTCTGGGCAACCAATCCAAAAACCCAGCCGCCCCCTGCTCCAAAGGTAAAGAGCCCTAACGCAAACAACCCCATCCGACTCCATCCGCCAGACACCACGTTTAATCCCAAGGCTTGTCGCATGGACAAACCCGTTGGACGCCAGAGGTAAAAATACGCTAACCCGATAATGGGGATATGAATGAAAATGGGAATGAGAAATTGCAGGGTCGGCGGGTCAAGCCCTGTCAGGGAAATGGCAATAATAAGCAGACTGGCAATGCCACCGCCTCTCACCAACACCACCATGCCATTCCAACCTGACCAGGGAGGGGGAAAAGACATGCCGCCAACCTGTAACGCCATATTGTCTCCCCTCTTCCATCGGCGCCAGAGCAAGACCATCGCCATCAAACCCCCAACCACCGCCATTAATTGAGCACCCCCTAACCAACGATTGTTGGATAGGAGATGCTGCGCATAACGATGACTGTCGGCCTGGAGAATGGCTTGTAATTCCCTATCTTGACTTCGCTCAGCGATATGCAAGGCCATCTGTCGATACAACCACCCGTTTGGGACCTGCTCGGCTAATTGGGCTTGCAACTCTTGAGCGATAGACGGATCCACACGCCCAGGCAAATAGGCCGCTTGGAGAAGTCGGCCATACAAGGGAAACGGTAGGGCCCAATCTTGCCACATGTGGACTTTCATCTGGACGGATTGGGTACGGCCTTCCTCTCCCTCTAAAATGGCTAAATACAACGCCGAGAGTGGATGAGATTCTATTTCCGGCAATTCCGTGTACCACTCGATGCACTGCAGGATCTCTCCCCCGCTGTCACCCACCACCCCCGTCAACAGCCTTTCAAAATCAGAGACCTGATCGAGACCATCTCGAAGGCCCATGGCTTGATTGGTGATGATTTCGAGTGCTTGGTCAGGGGATGGGATCCGATCCAATCGGGGCATCGACAGATGCGTAGACACCAAGAACCCTAGGCACATGAGAAAAATCACCCCAAAGAACGCCGTCACAAAAGGAGAAAATTGCACAGGCGTCGCGGGGGATTCATTTGAAGACACATCTTGCTGAGGCCAATAAGTCATAGGCTTGATTCACAACATGAGGGATTAACGGCACGAATGAAGAAACTTGGATACCTGAAAGAGCCTGTTGAATATTTCACTCCAACAGCCAATAAAAGTTCCAGATGAGCCACGCATGGCCAGTGGGAGGGAATGTTCAAAAAAGTCCCTCCAGCCCTGTCCTGAGCAGAGTCGAAGGAAAGGCCGCAGCCATTTTGACGAGCGGAGCGTACATGGAGTACGTGAGCACGGCAAAATGGCGACCTGCCTACGCGAAGCCGCTTCGGCAGGCAGGGAACGCCGCTGGCATGTCCGCCGTAGCCTTGGCGAAGGCTGGCGGCTTTTTTCAACATTCCCATTTAGAACATTCCAGCAAGGCTTGCCAGCACCATGATGGAGAGTGACGATTTTGTTCAAGCTTTAGAAAGCATTGGGTGTAATTTTTTTTACCGGCGTTCCTGACACGATTCTCGGTGGACTTATCGAAGTGTTGGAGGAGCGGCGCCTTTATACTGCGGCTGTTCGTGAGGATGAAGCGGTGGTGATGGCTGTCGGTGCCTTTCTTGGAGGAAAAATGCCGGTCGTGCTCATGCAAAATTCAGGGTTAGGGAATGCCCTGAACGTGTTGATGTCGCTGAATCTGATTTACACCATTCCATGCGTCATGATTATTTCCTGGCGAGGCTTTGAAGGAAAAGATGCCCCGGAGCATCTCGTCATGGGACAAACCATGCCACAACTCATGGACACGATTCGGATTCCCCATCGAACTCTTTCTGAACCCACCATAGCCGATGATCTTCAGTGGACCACGAAAACCTTCATGGCTCAGCGTATACCCGTTGCGCTGTTTTTGAAAAAGGGAGTGGTGAAAACTGTTCAACCTTGATGCGTGATGCGTAAGGCGTGATGCGTAAGGTGATAAAAAGATAAGAGTTTGGAAGGGAAATAGGGTTTTTTTTGCTTCACGCATCACGCTTCACGAGTCTGTTACAGATGTTTCGCTTGGCGATTAATTTCTAAACGGAGAAGCCCAAAGACATGAGACCCGAAGAGGGCGTGATGCAGAGTCGAGCCCAAGCCATGCAGGCGTTGTTTGAGCTCGTGACTAACCAACCCGTCATCATTTGCAATAGGTTTCCTTCCCGCGAAGCGCATAAGATTCACGATCGGCCACAAAATTTTTATATGATTGGATCAATGGGAGTCACGGCTTCTATTGGTTTGGGTCTCGCGCTGGCCCAACCGGAAAAAAGTTATCGTGTTCGATGGGGATGGCAATGTGCTGATGGGCCTGGGGACGCTCGCTACGATTGGGGCATTAAAGCCAAAGAATCTGATCCATGTGGTGTTTGATAACGAAGTATATGGAACAACAGGCAACCAACCCACGTATTCTCGAATGGTGCGATTGGATCAAGTGGCCAAGGCTACGGGCTATGTGAATATCGAGCGAGTATGGGAACGGGAAGATATTGTGTATGAATTCAAGGATATGTTGAAACAAGAGGGCCTCAGTTTCTTGCTGATCAAAGTGAATGAGCAAATTGAAGATGCCGATCGGGTCGCGGTGGAACCGCCGGACATGACCACGTGATTTAAGGCGGCGGTCGAAAGACGTGAAGCGTCAGAATAAAGAATGTTTTTACGCATCACGTCTTCCAGCTTGCCAATCAAAAGAAAAACAAGGAGTGATGTAACCAATGATTTTACTGAACCCAGGACCGGTGAATGTGTCAGATCGGGTGAGGAAGGCACTCGCCATCCCAGATATGTGCCATCGAGAATCCGAATATGGAGAATTGATCCAGAATGTTCGTCGGAAATTGCTTCAGGCCTTTGTACCAGGAGCGGAGTCCGAGTATACAGCGATTGTGTTGACCGGATCGGGAACGGCTGCGGTCGAAGCATCAGTGCTATCCTGTTTGCCGATGGGAAAACGTGTGTTGACCATCAATAATGGTGTGTACGGGCAACGTATTGCCGATATTGTCACCAGTCAACGGATGGGGATCCTTGAGATAAAATCGGATTGGGATACCCTCCCTGATCTGGAAAAAATCCGTACTATCCTCAAGCAACGTCCGGAAGTCCAAACGGTGGCGGTTGTGCATCATGAGACGACGGTTGGGTTAATTAATCCGGTCAATGAAATCGCGAAGATGGTAGATGATGCGAACCGGGTCTGTGTAGTGGATTCGGTCAGTGGGTTGGGCGGAGAGTCCCTCGATATCACAGGGTCCCATATGTATGTTGTGGCTGGGACGGCAGGAAAGTGTATCCAAGGGTTTCCAGGAGCATCGTTCGTTCTAGTCAGGACGGGATTTATCGAGCGAATTGCGAAGTATCCCAAGCGTTCCATGTATCTCAATCTTCCCCGCTATTTTGAAGCGCAGGAACAGGGTAGCGTTCCGTTTACTCCAGCCATTCAATTGTATGCGGCGCTTGATGAAGCCCTGAATGAATTGTTGGAAGAGGGGGTGCAGAATCGAATCAAACGGTATGCCCGCTCTGCCGCATTGATACGTGAGGGGCTCGGTGCGCTTGGGGTAAAAATGGTGCTGCCTTCCGAGAGGCAATCGAATTCATTGACCGCCTTTTATTTGCCCGAAGGCCTGACATATCAAGACTTGCATGATCGGTTAAAGGCGCGAGGGTATGTCATTTATGCAGGCCAAGGCCATTTGAGCGACAAAATTTTCCGTGTGGCGAATATGGGTGCGCTCACGCAAGCCGATTTTGAAGATTTTGTTACTGCGTTCAAAGAAATTGTTTAAGGTGTGGATGAGTATGGGGCTTAGGACTCTTAACGCATGAAAGCCGTGATTCTTGCTGCCGGAGTTGGGCGACGTCTTCATACCGTCACTCAGCATCATCCGAAATGCCTGATCCCGATTGGAGAGACAACCCTTCTCATTCGACATCTTGAAGCCTTGGAGCATGTTGGTGTTTCGCAAGTCACGATCGTCGTTGGGTATAAACAAGAATTGATTCGAGAGGCCGTGGCCTCATGGTCGGGATCACTGCCTGTCCAGTTTTTGGTAAACGAGGAGTATGAACGAGGGAGTATTGTCTCGTTGTGGGTAGCTCGGCAAGTCTTGGATGATGATACGGTGATCATGGATGCGGATGTGTTGTTCCACCCGTCCATTCTTGAACGACTGGTGGCCTCATCCCATCCAAATGCCTTGCTGATGGATGAAACCGTGGCACAAGACACGGAAGAATGCATGGTCGTGGTTCGGCAGGGCCGTGTCATTGCCCTCACGAAGCAGATGCCGGACACCTATGACGAAGCTGGTGAGGGCGTGGGATTTTTAAAACTCAGCCGGCATGATGTCCCGATTTTATTGAAATCAGTGGAGGTACGAATCCGTCAAGGTCTTCTGGACATGGAATATGAAGATGCGCTACAAGATTTTTTTCAGGCCACTTTCGTCGGCGCGGAAAAGGTCGGTGGGCTGCCGTGGATCGAGATAGACTTTCCAAAAGATGTGGCCCGTGCGCAAAACGACGTCTTGCCCAAGTTGCCTGAACATGATAGGGATTAAGTCATATTATGGATAGCACCCTCAATAAATCCGAAGTCAGCACCGTGGATACCGCGATTCTATTGGCTTCTTCCGGCGTCTTTGATTTAACGCTGGCGACCGATCGAACCCAGGTGAGTGCGTTGACCCGCATTAGCGGGTTAACTATTTTCCAACGAACCGTGTTCACTCTGCAGCGAGCGGGAATTTCCCAGATATTGGCGTTGGTTGGTGACGAAGAGCAGCAACTTCGGTCTCTCATCCATGGGGATGACCGGGTTCAAGCTGCCATTCGTTGGCTGCCGGTACGAGAGTTTCCACCCAGCGACCCTCAAACCTGGGAAACGTTAGCGAATGAAATTAAGGGGTCGTGTCTCATCCTGGGCTGCCATATGGTGTTTGCCCCGTCGTTGGTGGATTCACTGCGGGCAGGAGTAAAAGGTGGGCGAGTGATGGTGGCCATTGGGCAGCCCGGAGATACAGGCTGGAAGGGGAATCCTGGCGTCATGATGCGAACAGATCCCCATCCAAGTGGCATGACTCATCGAGTCGTGTTTCAGGATCAGGCCATGGAAACCTCGAAGGAAATTGGGAATGGCGAATTCCGCATTGCCCCGGCTGCCGACTTGGTAGTCTTGCCATCGCGATTACTTGGAGTCTCCGGTGCCTGGAAGTCCTCGGCTGGCGGGCCCATCCGTTTGGCCCTTGAACTAGCCTCGGCGGAAGGCATTGTGAACACCGTGTCGACGACGTCCAAGGATTTCCTGGATGCCCGTGGACCTAACGGGCTGCAACGAGCGGAACAGATGTTGTTTCGTTCCTTGCAAACCGTGAAAGGTGGTATGGACGGGCTCGTCGATCGCTACCTCAACCGAAAAATTTCTAGTGTGTTAACCCGACTATTCATTCGATTGGGTGTCTCTCCCAATGCGATCACGATTGTGTCCATGCTTATTGGGTTGCTTAGTGCTGCGTTTTTTGCCGGCGGCTCCTATGAATTGGGCATTATCGCAGCAATACTGTTCCAATTATCGGTGGTGGTGGATTGCTGCGATGGAGAAGTCGCGAGATTGACGTTTGCTGAATCTCGTTTTGGACAAGAATTGGATATCATCGCGGATAACGTCGTGCACATGGCCATTTTTGCTGGCATCGGCTGGGGTGCGTATGTCGCAGGGCCTTGGCAACAGAGCACTTTGCCACTCGTACTCGGGACCATCGCGGTACTGGGGAATGGTTTTTCGTTTTGGTTTGTGAATCGAGTGCGGTACATGAAAGCTAATCCCAAGGCTTGGCGGCAAATCAGTCCGGCACAACGAACACGACTGGAGTTTATCCTTGGCAACGTGGCCAATCGGGACTTCTCCGTAGTGGTCTTG
>CAYMQW010000075.1:0-8106 GCA_964392595.1 uncultured Nitrospiraceae bacterium | reverse complement strand
TTTGTATTTTGCCAGGTGCGCCAAGAGCTTGCGCGGACTTTTGTGATCCAACTGCGGTTTCTAGGATCATTCAGTTCCACGATCAAACTTGGAGGATAGACGCCCAGACTTCGGATGTGCGCCAGCACCGCCTCTTCCCAATATTTTTTGCCTTCCTGGGAGGCCCAGATTTGTGACCAAGGCAAGGCGCGACGAGGGAGCATAGTGGGATTATGTGACCGAGGAGCAACGATGCCCCAGGCCCAAGATGGGCCTCCCAATTGTCCCGGTTATTTCGCGACGGACCCTTATTGTGGTGTATTGATGTCGTAGGGTCTGATGTCACATAAGCAGCCGTTTCCCTGCTGATCGACCCATTGGTCGAAGTGCCCATCTTGATTCGCATCATGCCAATAGAAGAGCGGGAATTCTGGCGTCTCGACTACAGAATTCCAGTATTCGTTATATTCAGAAATGATAATCTGTCTCGCGGTTTTGAAGTCAACAATCCCATCGTTGTGGAGAGAATATTCTCGGGTATACAACCCGGTAATGATATTCACATCTTCGTCAATCAGATGCTGTTCGTCCGGTTCTGGAGGAAGAACTGCCGCAGGCAAGAGGGATGGGGCCAGGAGCACAAACCACAGATTGAGCCATGGTATTGAAAGAAGGAAGCAGGTCTTCATGATGACCTCCGTTCTGAGACGGGTCCGCTTACAAACCTAGAAACGAAAGTTTTTAGGTGGAAGGGGGCGGATCTACTCGGGTTGTTGTGATGTGTTGAACCAAACAGGGCTGGGGGTTTATCGTGAGTCCGAGCGTGTCGCCTTGTTTTATTGGTCGTGTGTGTTTACCGGAGAAATGGATACCCGACTGGGGGTTTGGTCGGTTTTTTCCAAAAGGACCGTGGGTCTTGTTGCGCGCGCGCGCGGTGTTGAAGGATGTGTGGGGGCGGCCATACAACAAGGTGCCATGAACCGAGGTCTATAGTGAGCCTTGATTCACGGTGCTGTGCTGTCGCGGCCGAAGAGGCCGGTTTGTTGCTAAAATGGTTGTTCCACATCATTCTTGCCCTCCCATAGCGTGTGTGGATCACGAGAGTTGAGCCTCCTGCCCAACCTCCTGCTTGTGGTCTTTAGCAGTCTTTATCGGTAATGGGCCTATTCCACTTAAATTGATGGAAGTTGATTCTTCAAACTTTCGAGGGTACAACCTATTGATGGAAAAGAGCTGAGATGTTGGCCGGCCTGAAGTGGGTGCTTGGAACCTAGGATGTACGTATAGTTATTCTTAATATGTTCCATAAACTCGAAATCCGAATATCGAATTTCGAAACAAATCAGAAATCCTAAATTCGAATTTTTCAATTGGGACATTCTACTTTGTTTCGAATTTCGAGTTTGCGAGTTTCGGATTTATGCTGTTGTGTGTGTGCTATCAGCAGCGAGAATGGAAGCTAATTGAAATAGCTATGATTGATAAAGATAAAAAGGAAGTGAGGTAGAGTCATGATGTGGAGAATGTGCGGCCTACTGCTGGCGATTGTGTTGTGGGGAAATGTCTCGGACACGGTATGGTTCGGTCCACCTCTTCAGACGGCAACGGCGGCTTCGCTATCTTCGGAAACAATTGGGAAAGATGGGGCGCCTATGATGTTAATCCCTGCCGGTCCGTTTTTGATGGGCGTACCGACATGGGCTCGTGATGGGGGACGTGATGAATATCCCAACCATGAGGTAGATCTTCCGGCTTATTTTATTGATAAATATGAAGTGACCCATGGACGCTATTTGGAATTTATTCGGGAGACAGGCCATCGTGTGCCCAAACACGCGAGTGATGCCACCAAAGATTTATGGCAAGGTGGGCTGATGCCGGAGTCCATCGCTCCGTTACCGGTGATCAACGTCGATTGGTTTGATGCGAAGGCCTATTGTGAATGGGCGGGGAAGCGATTGCCGACGGAAGCGGAATGGGAGAAAGCGGGAAAAGGGACGGATGATCGCCGATTTCCTTGGGGTGATGTTGAACCGACCCATAAGCACCTGAATTTTAATCAGAGATGGCGAGGTGCAAAAACCCTTGTTCCCGTCGGCATGTATGAGCCTGGGAAAAGTCCCTATGGCCTGTATGATATGGCTGGAAATGTTTGGGAATGGGTGGCTGATTGGTATGATGCGACCTATTATCAACGGAGTCCTCGAAGCAATCCCCAGGGACCTGACCATGGCAAGCGGAAGGTCATTCGAAGTTCAGGGTGGCAGGTTGAAACGCCCCAGGTCCGGGTCTTTACCCGGGTGGCCAGTGATCCCTATGATCGCAATCACTCGACCGGATTTCGGTGTGCCGCGGTTAGCCCGAAGCCTTGATGTTTATTGGTGTGTGGCTGGTTGCTCGTCGTTCGTGTTTCTTTTCACGTTTCACGCCTTTCGCCTCTAACTGCGAAACTTCCCGGATCGAACCCCGCTCACAACCTTCGGTCTCTGGGTTGAAGAAGTGGGCCTGGCTTTTATGTCTCTGGAGAGATCAAGCCGCAGCGTTTAGCGTACCGGACCAAGCCGGTCACATCATGAATGTCTAATCGTTTCATGAGTTCGGTCCGGTTGGTCTCAATGGTTTTTATACTCAGGTCGAGGAGCTGAGCGATGTCTTTGGTCGTTTGGCCTTCCGCAATGAGTTGAAGAATTTCCCGTTGGCGAGAGGTGCCTGCATACCGGCTTTACTCCAGTTATTTCTAGATCTTGAGGGCAGTCTGAATTTTATACTCGCAAAACACTACATAGTGGGGTAACTGGAGTTAAGCCGGTATGCAGGGAGAGGTGAGGTCGTGTTCGGAGCGGAATTCGTCAGGATGCTGTTTCAAAAAATGGGAGACGATTGATTTTGAAATAGCGGGGGAGAGGTAAATCTCTCCTCGGATCGCCGATTTGATGGCTAATTCCGATTCGGAGGGATCTGCGCCTTTGACGACGTATAGCCGCAGGCTCCCACCCGAAGGGCTTCTCGGACGTATTCTTCACTGGTATGCATTGAAAGGATGATGATGGGGTAGTTGGGCGTCAAATTTTTTGATGCGGGATAATAGCCTCCAGCCCGTTGAGGCCCGGCATGGAAATATCGGTTAGGACGATATTAGGTGCATGCTGTTTCACCAATTCCAAGGCTTCCCGGCCATCGCTGGCCTCAGTCACGACTTCCATACCCTCAATATTTTCGAGAAGGGAGCGGACCCCTGCCCGAATCAAAATATGGTCATCGGCTAAAAAAAATCGGATGGTGTTCATCAGAAAATGTATTGCGCGCGGGGTTCTTCCATTTATGGTGACGGTCTTTTTTTGAAACGAGGTGTAGGCCTGATGTGCTGAATCATGGAATCCGGTCTGCTGGTGCCTAGGATCTAGGTATCGTGCGTGCTGATCCTCCATCAAGAACCTGTCGGATGGTGTGGGCAAAGTCATGGTAGGTTACCGGTTTCATCAAGAATTCACGGATTCCCAGGGCACTGGCTTTGTCCGGTGACATGGTGTGACTAAAACCTGTGCATAAAATAATGGGGAGATCGGGCCGAAGTTGTAACAGCTCACGGGATAGAATTTCCCCAGACATATTCGGCATGGTTTGATCGGTTACGACAAGATCGAAACGCTTAGGAGAGCGACGGAAGAGGGCTAAGGCTTCAACGCTGCTGGTTTGAACGATGGGAGTATAGCCCAATCGGACAAGCCATTCCTCGCCGAGCCGGGCCAATGGCTCTTCATCATCGATAAACAGAATGGTTTCAACCCCTCCGATGGGAAGGTCGGCAGGGATGGTTTGAGGGGGTTGCGTATCAAAGACTTGAGGGAAAAAGACTTCGACCGTTGTTCCTTCTCCCTTTTGACTGGAGATGGAGATCGCTCCGCCAAGATTGGTCACAAACCCATGAATGACCGCGAGCCCGAGCCCCGTGCCTTCACCCACTTTTTTGGTCGTAAAATAGGGGTCGAAGATTTTTGGCATAATGGTGGGAGCGATGCCGTGGCCGGTATCGTGGATGGTTAACCGGAGATAGGGGCCGATGTGAAGATCCTGAAGTTGGTCAGCCAGAGCTGTGGTCACCTCGATGTCGGTGAGCGTGATGGTTAAGGTTCCACCGTGTTCTCGCATGGCATGTTCGGCATTGGCGCAGAGGTTGAAGAGAATTTGATGGGTTTGAGTTGGATCGGCCAATATCGTGTGATCGGTCTGGAGATCTTGGACAATCGTAATGGTGGTGGGCAGGGACGCACGGAGTAGCTGCAGGCCTTCTTCGATGAGTGTTCGGAGTTGAACAGATTGCCGTTCAGGTTCTTGCTGTCGGCTAAAGGCCAGAATTTGTTGGACTAGGTGCTTGGCTCGTTTTCCCGCCAGTTGAATTTCATGCAAATAGGATGAGGTTTTCCCCCCATCCGGGCATCGAAGAATCGCCAGTTCGGTATATCCGAGAATAGCTGCCAAAATATTGTTAAAGTCGTGGGCGATTCCACCGGCCAACGTGCCAATCGCTTCCATTTTTTGTGACTGATGGAGTTGGTCTTCGGTATCGCGTAAGGCAGCTTCCGCGTGTTTTCGGTCTGTTGTATCTTCTGCCAGTCCTGCTATCCGGTACACCTGTCCGTCCGTGTTCCTGACGGGAAAGATTCGTTCTCTGATCCACCGAATACTGTTGTCAGGTCGAACAATTCGATATTCCTGGACCCATTCCTCCAATACGTTGCCCGTGAAGGATTGGAGGACTTGAGATCGGTCGTCGGGATGAATCGAATCCCGAAAGGTGACCGGGTTGTCATACACGCTTTGGCAACTTCGACCCCAAATGGCTTCAAACGCGGTACTCACAAATACGATGTCGCCACGGTCGGGTGTGCTCAGCCAAAATACCTCATGGATGTGTTCCGTCAGTTGGCGAAATTGTTCTTCTCGGTCTTGCAAGGTTGCGGTACGTTCGGCCGCCGCCTGCTCTAATTCTCCGGCATATTGATCAAGATGATTGAGCATGGCCCGGTCGATCTGGTGCAGCAGTTCCTTCGGATCACTGCCTTTTTCAATGTATGCTGCCACTCCAAGGTTAATCGCTTCCTTGGCCGTATCCAATGAGCTAAAGCCGGTATTAATAATAATTTGTAAGGTGCGATTGTTGGCCCGTAATTGTTCAATCACTGAGATGCCTTGTTGGTCAGGCAATTGAAGGTCAATTACGGCAATGTCAAACTGTTGCTTCTGAGCCTGCGCGATGGTGTCCGCTGCGGTTCGGCATCCCACCACGTCATACTTTTCCTCCCGCAAGAGTGCCATGGTGGTTTCCAATTGACTGGCATGGTCTTCCGTGACCAGGATGCGGATATTTCGTGATCGGGTGGATACCACAGTGTTGTTCTTTCCGAGTCGACTCTAGGAAGGTTGAGGTTTCATGATGGCGTTGGAAGCTTGTTGTCCGGACATGCTGGTGAGGAGATCCAATAAATAGTCCAGATCTAACGGCTTCTTAAGAATTGTATATGGGGTCTGTTGGACTGCCTGGCGTGTGATTTTTACAAATTTTGCCTCCTTCCCAGACATCATGATGGCTAGGGTGTGGGGGGCAATTTGTTTGATGGCGAGATACAGTTCCAAGCCCGTCATGGCAGGAAGGACGTCTTCGATCAAGATAATATTGAATCGGATTTGTTCCATCAATTCAAGGGCATCCTGAGGAGTTGACGCCACGGTCACATGGTACCCTCCATCTCGAAGTTTGGTAGGAATGCTCTCGCCTTCGTCTTGATCGTTTTGGATCACGAGAATGGCTATTTTATTGATGTCTTGTCCCAGATCCATGATGCGCTGCACGTTTAACGGTTTTGGCAGAGAGGCTACTGCGCCTTCCTCCAGAGCCGTGCGTTTCAAGTTATCGACATCGTAGGCGCTCATAAGAATCACTTTGGTGATGTCGTGATGCCGTCGGATTTTCCGAAAGGTTTCTACACCATTTAATCCAGGCATTCGGACGTCCATGAGCACCACATCACATGCCTGCTGCTGGCACAGGTCCAAGGCTTATTCTCCAGTGGCGGCTTCGGCCACGGTGTATCCTTTTTCTGCTAAAATTGCCGCGAGGGTCGCGCGCATGTTGTTTTCATCATCCACGACTAAGATTTCCTTCCTCGATCAGGGACAAAAAACATTGTACATTTTACATGGTGTGATGCCGCTTGTCACTATCATAATTCTGGTCATGAGGCGCACGATATGTGGGCGGGCGAATATGAAAGGTCGCCTCATTGGGGGGCCGGTGAGGTGATGGTATCTCCCATGGTGTTCGATGATCCCGCGATCAAGGAGGAGCCCTAAACCTGCCTCTCCAGGTTAGGACACGATACCCATTGCGTCTATCAGGGCATGGGCATTGGCAGAGTCCCATTGGATTATTCCATTGCGTCGATAAAATTGGAACTCAGATTTTTCATGAAGCACTGATTTATGCTGTTGAAGAAGGACTGTCCGTTGGTTGGCTTCCTCATGGAGGTGTTGTGTCAGGTCCGTCATGGCATGAATGAGGTTCTCGGATGAGTCATATCCCAAAATCCTGACCACGGTGTGATTGGCATGTTAAAAATGTTCCGATAGGGTCGTTTGGAAATTTCCCTCGTGCGCATTTTTGAATATTTCGCGATACTTGGTTTCCGTCTACACGACCCGATGATGTTTCGAATCCATCTTTCTCATGTAACAGGGAGTCCAAGATGATGGGACCTTCATTTGTCAGAAGCTGACATTCAATCGGAAATTTTGTATACCTGTCTTCCTGGTTGGCTTGTTGTGTCTACGAAAAATGGGTTCCGGCTCTGAAATGGGCATTTCAGCAACGAGTGTTCCTTCCGGGACTCTTGATTGGTGTCCCAAGGAATGGGTAAATAGCAGCGGCAAACTCCGTCGGTCTTTATTAAAAAAATTGCCCATCTTAAGATGGGATTGTCCATTCCGGATGGCACTGAATCCTTGCAGGTGGGTCAATTCACGGCCAATTTTGGATTGATAGAATCCATTACTTTCCAGTAATGACTAAGGAAAGCAGAATCTCCATGAGAAACGAGAACAAGAATGTGAATGGACGATCAGGTAATGTTGGTGCCATCGTGCACTTTCGTTTTGGATTTTGAAAATGGGATGCAGGAGAAAAAAAGAAAATTTCCCTATTATGTTCTGAGACCGCTGTGAATAATCGTACCGGAGGCTATTCAGAGTCCTTTCAATCCTATGGTGCAATCTTTCTTGCCCAACATGAGGAGACAATCGTGACAATACAATCACAGGAATGGGTTGGTAGAGGTGTAAGGATTCAATGGTCGATGAAATATACGTTGCCTGGTTTCCTTTGTGGGTTGGTCATTCTGAATCTTGCAGGGTGCCAAGGTGTGTCGACACTGCAAGCGGAAGGTGCTTTGTTGAAGGAACAAGTTCAGGAATCATTTGATCCTTCTGGGGATTCCTCGGGGGACTCCCTAGTGAATCTCTCTGGACTGTGGGAATATTGCCAGGGAGAAGTTGTGTACGAATTGTTGTTGGATCGGTATGGGAATGGTCCGTACGACTGGCAGGAAGGACGGTTCGAGACCACCGCTTTATCGAACGACCAGTGGAAAGGAAGATGGGTTCAATTGGGCAATGATCGAGAGGGTGGTTTGGAAGCTCGGCTTGCAAAAGATGGAATGTCGGCTCGCGGACGGTGGTGGTATACGAGAATTGGAAATGATAACGACCCCTTAGAACCTGGTGGGGAATTTACGTTGAGGCGTACAGTGAATAGTGGTGGAAAGTTTCAGGGCCTGTAATTTCAATTGAGCCCTTTGCCGGTTGCCTTTGGATGAAGGGGAGCGACATTTTTTAGTTTGGGGTTCCCTCCTGGTAGCATTGATCATCCTTGGTAGGTGTCTGATGGTTGTGTTCTGTTTTGTGTTGTGTCCAGAATCCGGTGTACATTACAGGGTGTTGCAAGAAATTGCTTATGATTTTGTGGCGTTCTGCCGAAAGGTATTACGAAGAGCATGGCTTCTTGACACAGAGGGCTGTTGCAATTAGTCTTTCAAGTACGATCTATAAAAGCCGAAAAATTTAATAAAATGAGGC
>CAYMQW010000074.1:0-8132 GCA_964392595.1 uncultured Nitrospiraceae bacterium | reverse complement strand
GGGCCCTGCGATAAAAGCCATCTATGAAGAATTATTGAAGTCGGGGGAAGTGAAGGTAATTCCTGAACTGACCGAAGCTGAAATGCCGGCTCTGCCACGAAGTGTTGAACAAGCCATGAAGGACGGCGACATTCTGGTGACTCCACTCCTAAAGTCCACCATCAGTGATGACCGTGGTGATGAGCCGTATTACCAAGGCTATCCGGCTTCTGAACTCATCAATAAAGGCTATGATATTGCGCATGTAATTGGGCTGTTGTGGGATGGTCGTTTGATATCCAAGCAGGAAGCCGAAATCATTCGACGCATTATCATTCTCTCGGCTGACCATGGTCCTTGCGTGAGTGCTGCACTGACAACCATTATTGGTGCATGTGCTGGTATTGGGCTGTCCCAATCAGTGGCTGCCGGCATGATCATGATTGGCCCTCGTTTTGGTGGTGCAGTGACGGATGCGGGTCGGTATTTCAAGTATGCCATCGATAACAAAATGTCTGTCGATGAGTTCTTAGGATACATGAAGAAAAATATTGGACCGGTTCCCGGAATCGGGCATCGTGTGAAAAGCCTGCGAAATCCGGACAAGCGAGTGAAGGAATTAGTCGGGTACGTGAAGAGTTTGGGAATTCCTACACCTCATCTCGACTTTGCCCTTGAAGTTGAAAAAGTTACTGCGGCGAAAAAAGATAATCTGATTTTGAACGTGGATGGGACCATGGCTGTGGTCTTGGTCGATATTGGTTTCCCGACCGATAGCCTCAACGGGTTCTTTGTGCTCTCGAGAACAATTGGTTTAATTGGCCATTGGACCGATCAAAAACGGCAAGGCAGTCGGTTGATTCGGTTGTTTAATTACTTGGTGAATTACGCTGTCCCGAGTCGGCGAGAAGTTCCACCACTTGATAAATAGTTACCCTTTTTCTATCAACATGCACCGAAGCCTGGCGCGCAGCCCTTCGGATTGATGCGGAGAACACGTTATGTCAATTCATCTTGTAAAAAAAATATACGCGAAAATGCCGGGTGCGGTGGAAACGGCTCGGAAGAAATTTGGTCGTGGGTTAACCCTCTCGGAAAAGATCCTGGTCTCTCATGCGGATAATCTTGACACCCAAGTCTGGGATCGTGGCATTGCCATGCTGGCGCTTCGACCGGATCGTGTGGCGATGCAAGATGCTACTGCACAAATGGCGATGCTGCAGTTTATCCAAGCAGGAAAGAACAAAGCCGCTGTACCGAGCACCATTCATTGCGATCATTTGATTCGTGCAGAAATGGGGTCGGAAAAAGATCTCATGATCGCCAACCAGGAAAATCGAGAAGTTTATAACTTTCTCGCCTCCGCAGCCAAAAAATATGGTATCGGGTTCTGGAAGCCTGGTGCGGGAATCATTCATCAGGTGGTCCTCGAAAATTATGCCTTCCCGGGTGGCTTGATTATCGGAACTGATTCACACACACCAAATGGTGGTGGGTTAGGCATGTTAGCCATTGGGGTTGGTGGTGCGGATGCGGGTGAAGTGATGGCCGGATTGCCCTGGGAAGTGCTGCACCCCAAACTCATCGGCGTGAAGCTCACTGGCAAGTTGAATGGTTGGGCTTCGGCCAAAGATGTGATTCTCCATATTTGCGGCTTGCTGACGGTGAAAGGTGGCACGAACAAGATCTTGGAATACTTTGGTCCAGGCGCTGAAACTATTAGCGCAACTGGCAAAGGGACTATTACCAATATGGGCGCGGAGCTGGGAGCCACAACCTCGGTCTTTCCGTTCGACCAGAAGATGGTGGACTATCTGAAAATTACGGAGCGTGAAGATATTGCCCAATTGGCTGAAGCTAATAAAGAGATGTTAGTGGCTGATCCTGAAGTGTATCAGTCCCCAGAAAAATATTTTGATGAGATCGTGGAAATTGATCTGTCCACGTTGGAACCGTACGTCGTCGGTCCCCACTCTCCGGACTTAGCCAGACCAATTTCCAAGTTGGCGGCTGAAGCCAAGGAAAAGGGGTATCCTGTCCAGTTAAAAGCCACCTTGTTGGGAAGCTGCACGAATTCCTCGTATGAGGATATTGGGCGTGCCGCGCATATTGCTCAACAAGGGTTGAAGGCGGGGCTGAAAACCAAAACCCCGTTTTTGATTTCACCAGGTTCTGAACGGATTTTCCATACCATGAAGCGCGATGGTTTCATGAAGACGTTTGAAGATTTAGGTGCGACCGTGTTAGCCAATGCCTGTGGCCCATGTATCGGTCAATGGAAACGAGCCGACGCCGTCAAAGGAAAAACCGATTCCATTGTCAGTACCTTCAATCGGAATTTTCCTGGTCGTAACGATGGCATCGCTGAGACCCTGTCCTTCCTTGCGAGTCCGGAATTGGTCACGGCGTATGCGCTGACGGGAAATTTAGGATTTGATCCGGTCAACGATACGATTACAACGCCAGATGGCAAAGAATTAAAACTTGATCCTCCCCAAGGCGACGAATTACCAGCTCAAGGGTTTGCCAAGGGTGAAGAAGGATTTATCGCTCCAGCAGAAAATGGCGAAGGCTTGGAAGTGGATTTGCCTCCGACGAGTGAGCGGCTTCAATTGCTTCAGCCCTTTCCGAAATGGGATGGCAACGATTTCGATACACTGCCCTTGCTCATTAAAACCAAAGGCAAAACTACGACGGATCATATTTCACCTGCCGGTCCCTGGCTCAAGTTCCGTGGGCATTTGGACAAGATCAGTGACAATATGTTCCTTGGTGCCGACAATGCTTTTACGAGCGAAGCGGGAACGGGAAACAATGTGTTAACCGGAGAATCCGGTCTGACGCTTGCTCAAATCGCACGTGATTATAAAAGCAAAGGGATTGGGTCGCTTGTGGTTGGTGATGAAAACTATGGTGAAGGCAGCAGCCGGGAACATGCGGCCATGTGCCCACGGTTTCTTGGTGTCAAAGCCGTGTTGACCAAAAGCTTTGCACGCATTCATGAAACCAATCTTAAGAAGCAGGGCATTCTGCCCATGACATTTGCCAATCCTTCGGATTATGATCAAATTGAACAAGAAGATCGTGTCAGCGTCACGGGCCTCAGCGGTCTAGCGCCAGGGAAGACAGTGTCCGTGACGATTCATAAAAAGGATGGCAAAGAAATCACGATCCAAGCCAATCACAGCATGACTGAACCGCAAACAAAATGGTTTGAAGCAGGTTCGGCATTAAACGCGTTGAATGAATAACCTCTTTTTTCCTCGCCCCCTATGGGGAGAGAGCTAGTGTGAGGAAAAGAACCAGGCAGAGACGGATATTATGACAACTGCAAATGATAACACCCTCGATCAGGAAAATGCTCTGCAACCTAAAATGGTGACGGTGGAGATTGATGGGAAGGCTCATCAGGTGCCTGCAGGGATTACCTTGATGAAGGCCCTTTGGTATACCGGCCAGGAAGTAACCCGTGGGGCAGGATGTTTGGGCGGGTTTTGTGGGGCCTGTGGAACTTACTATCGGACCAAGGATGATCCGAAAGTCAAAACTTGTTTGGCGTGCTCGCACGCCGTTGAAGATGGCATGTCGTTTTCGTTCGCGCCGGCCTTTCCTGCTCGTAAAGCCACGTATGATTTGACCCAACTCAAAGATCCCAAGCAAGATTTGTTCGAACTGTATCCCGAAGCGCCCCTGTGTCGGAATTGCAATGCGTGTACCGAAGCCTGCCCGCAAAGCATCGATGTGCGGGAGGGTGTCTGGAAAGCCGTCTTTGGTGATTTTAAAGCGGTGTCGGAAACCTTCATGGATTGTGTGATGTGCGGCATGTGTGCGCCGGTGTGTATTGCGGATATTGCCCCTAGCCTTGTTGCTGTCTATGCCAGTCGAGCCTACGGGGTGCGGGAAATGGAAAAGCCTCCAGGCCTCTTTGATCGAATTAAAGCCATCGAAGATGGGCAGTACAAAGAAGACTGGGATCGTGTGTTGAAAATGACCGATGGTGAATTGCAGCAAACCTCAGCCAATATTCAATTCTAGGATTTCATTATTGACGAAATGGACATTCAAGCTCTCCATGACGTGGTCCACACATCCCGTGACGCTCGACGAAAGCATACCCTTCCGAAAATTTCTCCTGCCGAACGCGATACGCTCATAAAAAAATATCATCCTGATCATCGTGAGCCGGCGTACCGTCCGATTGCCTTTGGTCCTAATGAAGGGGACCTTACTGTTCGCGAGCTCGCATCAGTGTTGGAAGGGGAAAGTCCCATTCCTTCCGATCTGCCATTGGACCCCGATCATACCGTTGATGTCTTGGTGGTTGGAGGCGGAGGCGCTGGTTGTGCCGCAGCGCTTCATGCGCATGCCGAGGGGGCGAAAGTTTTACTTGCCACAAAGTTGCGCCTTGCGGATTCCAACTCCGTGATGGCTCAAGGTGGGATGCAAATCGCGGTGTCTCCGAATGATTCGCCGGTTCAGCATTTCCTCGATACCCTCAAGGGTGGTCATATGAAAAACGACCACGACCTCTTGAAAACGATGGTGGAAGAGGGGCCGTCGATTGCGAAGTGGTTGTTGGAGCTTGGGGTGCTATTTGATAGAGATTCTGATGGCAACCTCCATGTCAAAAAAGGTGGTGGGAGCACAAAGGAACGTCTGCTGACGTGTTCAGATTACACAGGCCTCGAAATTATGCGAGTGCTCAAGGATGAGGTGCTCAACCAAAAGATTCAGCTTCTCGAATTTGCCGCGGCTGTGGAATTACTCAGTGACGAGAATGGGGCTTGCACTGGCGCGGTGCTCCAAGATTTAGATAACAAACGTTTTGTCGTTGTGGCTGCGAAGACCGTGATTTTGGCTACTGGTGGAATTGGCCGATTGCACATTCAAGGATTCCCCACGAGCAACCATTATGGAGCAACTGGTGATGGCCTGGCCTTGGCCTATCGAATCGGTGCTCCGCTCGTACAAATCGATACCTTCCAATATCATCCATCGGGTGGTGTGTATCCTGAGCAATTAGTCGGTCAGTTGGTCACGGAGGGCATTCGATCGGAAGGTGGACATTTGGTCAACGCCAACGGTGATCGGTTTGTGAATGAATTAGATACTCGAGATGTCGTGTCTTCATCGATCATTAAAGAATGTGAAGAAGGCCGTGGTATTCGGACGGCAACGGGTCGTGTCGGTGTCTGGTTGGATACCCCCTTGTTGGAAGTCGAGCATGGGGAAGGTACGTTGGATAAGCATTTCCCGGCAATGGTTCGCCAATACGAGCGGTATGGTGTTGATATCCGGAAAGATCCTGTGCTGATTTATCCCACCCTCCACTATCAAAATGGTGGCGTGAAAATTGACGTCAATAGTGAAACGCCGGTGAAGGATTTATTTGTGGCTGGTGAAACGTCTGGTGGACTGCACGGACGCAATCGGTTGATGGGCAATTCTCTGTTAGACCTCATGGTGTTTGGTAAACGATCGGGTCTCACCGCAGCGGCCCGAGTGAAAAAGGCTCCGCAAGGTCAGTTGACGTTGAATCATTTGCAGCGTTTCCGAGCCGAAGCTCAGAAGCACGGAGTTACTGGGCAAGTGACGTCCCCAATGGTCTTGCCTGCGTATACGCGAACTCCAAATGCGTAAAGTGTGAAATCGGAAGATGGAAAAGAAAAGACGGAACAAATTTTCTTCCCCACATATTCCTTTCCCCTGAGGGGAGAGGCTAGGTGAGGGGTTTCCTCCAAATCAGAAAATCAAAAAGGATCGCTATGAACATCCACGAATTCCAAGCGAAACAGTTATTTGCTCAATTTGGTATACCTGTTCCCAAAGGCAAAGAAATAAAAAACGCTCGGGCCGCTGAAAAATGGGCTGCCGCTCTTGAGACCTCGGTATATGTGGTCAAGGCACAAATCCACGCGGGTGGGCGCGGCAAAGCGAGTGGAGTGAAAATCACCAAGAATAAGGATGAAGTGCCGGGGTTGGCGCAAGAGCTCATCGGGAAAACCTTGGTGACGCATCAAACAGGGCCAAAGGGTAGAAAAGTCCGTCGTCTGCTGATTGAAGAAGGGGCAGGGATAGACAAAGAGTTGTATCTCAGTTTGCTAGTAGACCGGGATTCTGGATGTCCCACCTTCATTGCCAGTACTGAAGGTGGAATGGAAATTGAAGAAGTCGCGGAGAAGACCCCGGAAAAAGTCATCAAGGAAACGATTGATCCAGCAGTCGGTTTCCAATCCTACAACGGACGCAATCTTGCCTTTGCCTTAGGCTTACCGTCCATCGATAAGGCTCTTGCCAATTCGTTTATTCAAATGCTCGGGAATCTGTATCGCCTGTTTTTAGAAAAAGATGCGTCCATGGTGGAGATTAATCCGCTCGTGATTACCACGGATAAAACGCTCATCGCGCTTGATGGCAAAGTGTCCTTCGATGATAGTGCGTTGTTTAAACATCCTGATATCCAAGCGTTCCGCGATCTGCACGAGGAAGAGCCACTCGAAGTTGAGGCGGGGAAGTACAATCTCAATTACGTGAAGTTGGATGGGGATATTGGGTGTATGGTCAATGGCGCAGGACTGGCCATGGCCACAATGGATGTCATCAAGTTAGCAGGTGCCGAGCCCGCCAATTTTTTAGATGTCGGTGGTGGAGCGACCAAAGAAACCGTGGCCGCTGGATTTCGCATTCTCCTCAAGGACAAAAAAGTCAAAGGTATTTTCATTAATATATTTGGCGGCATCGTTCGTTGCGAACGTATTGCCAACGGCGTGATCGAAGCCTCCAAAGAAGTAGGAATTAAATTGCCAGTTGTCGTCCGACTTCAAGGCACCAATGCCGAAGAAGGCCGGAAGCTGTTGAAGGAGTCCGGCTTAAAGGTCGAAGTGGCAACTGATCTTTGGGAAGCCGCCCAAAAGATTGTCGCCATGAAGGGAAAGAAGAAGCGGTGATCGAGTGGCTTCTTGTGCTTACACACCGCCCACTTCAAATAGTGCTCGAAGGATGTGTGTTGCCAATGATGGAGGTGCGCAAATGAAATACAAAATTGTGCTAAAGGAATCAGAGGAAGGCATGAGTGTTTCGTGTCCTGGCTTGCCTGGCTGTTGGTCTCAAGGGAAAGACGAAGAAGAGGCTATCGCGAATATTCGTGAGGCGATAGGGGATTATCTGTCGGCAGTTTCCGATTCTGTGAATGGAGAAAACGTTAGAGAAATTGAAGTCCCTGTCTAACCATGCCGAAGATTCCAGGCGTTAATCATCGGAATGCTGTCCGTGCGCTTGAGAAAGCAGGGTTTCATATAGTTCGTGAAGGCCGGAAACATATTGTGATATCAGATGGAACACGCTTTTTGACCATCCCACGAAATAACCCAATCAATGCCTTTACAATGGGTGGGATCGTTAAAGATGCCGGGTTAAGCGTTGAGGAATTTCGAAAGCTTCTCTAGCGTTACTTTTTATTTTGTAGGGTGGAGACTCCCCACCAGCCGAAATCTCCCTCGCCCCTGAGGGGAGAGGGTAGGGTGAGGGGTTATCTTGTCGGTTCGTTTTTAATTCCCAGAATTGATCTTTAAGTAGTAAATTGAAAAAATTGAAAGGTGAACTGGAATGAGCATCTTAGTGAATAAGTCAACGAGAGTGGTTGTCCAAGGCATTACTGGGAAAGAGGGCTCCTTTCATGCGACTCAGTGTAAGGCTTATGGCACCAAAATTGTTGCCGGCGTAACTCCTGGCAAAGCCGGGCAAGAAGTCGAAGGCATCCCTGTTTTTAACACGGTTCGTGAGGCCGTCAAAAAAACTGGCGCCACAACATCGTTGATTTTTGTTCCGCCGCCCTTTGCGGCAGATGCGATTCTTGAGGCAGCCGATGCTGGAATTTGGTTGGTGATCTGTATTACGGAAGGCATTCCAGTGAACGAAATGGTGCGCGTGAAGCGGGCGCTGGAAAGCACCCCAACCCGGTTCATCGGTCCCAACTGTCCAGGGATTATTACTGCAGATGAGTGCAAGATTGGCATCATGCCGGGGTTCATTCATAAAAAGGGAAGAGTCGGAGTGATCTCCCGCAGTGGAACGCTCACGTATGAAGCGGTCAATCAGCTCACGAATCTTGGACTTGGCGAAACCACCTGCGTGGGAATTGGTGGCGACCCCAT
>CAYMQW010000073.1:1082-8262 GCA_964392595.1 uncultured Nitrospiraceae bacterium | reverse complement strand
ATACTCGCAAAACACTACATAGTGGGGTAACTGGAGTTAAGCCGGTATGCAGGGAAGATTGGATGCGAGATTGATCAAGGTATTTTCTCGCGGGTCCTAACACGACTCCATAGATTTTGTGAAACAAGGGAAGTCAGGGCTATCTGGTTTCCCTTGTTTTGTATCTACTACATACGCGGGGCAAATCCGAAATTCAAATGTCGAAATCCGAAACAAATTCAAATGATCAAATTTCAAATGACTAAAACGCTGGAAGACAGACAATACGAGCGTGAAGATCGAATATACCTATTTGCCCGCTCTGCATGATTGATCCGTTTGAAACATTCGAGTTTGGCATTGTGGATTTGTTTCGGATTTCGATATTCGAATTTCGATATTCGAATTTAACCTAGAAACGGCAGTTGGGCGCAAACCCACAACCCCATTCAACCTGTTTTCTTACCTAATGCCTCTCACACTCAACCCCTCCCGCCTGTCGTCTCCCGTTTCCCATCTGTATATTTGTTCTGAATCATCGTAAAGCCTGTTCATTGAAACACCGATATAAAAAAACAATCCCGATAAATCTCCAGCCTAATGATGGTGAGTCCCCTTTTCAGGGACGTATTCAGACGTATGAAATGAGTCTGTGATGAATATGACGCTTACGCAAAATGAATTTCATCTGATTCAAAGCCTCGTGTATGAGAAAGCGGGGATCTCCCTGTCTGACCAAAAGCAGTCCCTGGTTGTGTCACGGTTATCCAAACGGATCGGACAGTTGGATCTGCCTTCCTTTCAAGCGTATTACGATTTAGTTGTGAGTGGCGAGGATCCTGAAGAACTCACGCAAATGCTGGACCTGATGTCCACGAATAAAACGGATTTTTTTCGAGAACCCGTCCATTTCGAATTTTTGAAGGAACGAGTGATTCCTACGTTGTCACACATCAAACAAATTCGGATTTGGTCGTCTGCCTCTTCGACAGGGGAGGAGCCGTACTCCATTGCCATGACTCTCTTGGAGGCAGTGTCTGATTCCCGACAATGGGATTGCAAAATTTTGGCATCTGATCTTTCGACTCGAGTCCTGGCCAAAGCGGCTCAAGGGGTCTACGAAGAAGAGCGCATTGCGGACCTCTCTCCTGCGATAGTCGAGCGCCATTTTCTGCGAGGGAAGGGGGAACAGAAAGGATTCGTGAAAGTCAAACCTCGGGTTGGTGAGATGGTGACCTATCGACGGATCAATCTTATGGATCAATCCTTTCCTATTCGCAACCCCCTCGATGTGATTTTTTGTCGAAATGTCATGATTTATTTCGACCGTCCGACTCAGGCAAGTTTGATGGCGAAATTTTTCCGGTATTTAAAGCCGGGTGGGATTCTTTTTATCGGGCATTCGGAAAGTTTGCAATGGGTTGACCATCCCTTTACCTATGTGTCGCCGACGATTTATCAGAAATCGAGCTGAAGAAAAAATGTCGCTGGTTGCTGGTCGCTCGTACTGTATGATCTTTATATCTTAATTATTCTTAGCGACGAGCGACCAGCGGCTACCCACGAGAAATCAGCAACCACTATGAGAAAGAAACTTTTTGTTTAGTTAACAAATGATGATGGAATTTGGACATATTCGGCGAATGCGGGATACACGGTTTCCCCATGAAATCGCCGTGATCATGCCGGGAGAGTATTTTGTGAGTAAAGAGCCCATGGTGGTCTATACGGTGCTTGGGTCCTGTATTTCTGTGTGTATTCGAGATACGGTCGCCAAAGTGGGAGGTATGAATCATTTTATGTTAGCCGCTCCGGCCACTAACGTCGAGGATGACAATTGGGGGGCTTCGGCTCGGTACGGTAGTTTTGCGATGGAAGTCCTCGTGAATGAAATATTGAATCGAGGGGCCCATAAGAGTCGGTTTGAAGTCAAAATATTCGGAGGGGGGAAAATTCACGAGGGGCAGAACGACGTGGGGGCAAGCAATGCCGCCTGGGCCCTTGAATACTTAGATCGTGAAGGGATTCAGCCGGTCAAGGCCGACGTCGGAGATGTGTGTCCACGCAAGGTGTATTTCTTTACGGAATCAGGGCGAGTGTTGTTGAAAAGACTTGATCCACTGCAACGTCAATCGATTGTGAAGGAAGAACAACGATACCAAAAGGAATTGGCAAAAGAGGTGCCGGTTGGAGATGTGACGTTGTTTTAATGAATATGTCAGGAGTCAGTACTCAGGAATGATGTGTAAGAATAGAGAAGAGGCTGAAGTCTAGGAGTAAAAACTCTCCTTCTTCCCTCATTTCTTTTCATCACTCCGTATTCCTCACTGTTTTCAAGAGGGAGGGAAATCATGTCAAAAATACGCGTTCTTGTGGTCGATGATTCAGCTCTTATTCGAGGGGTATTAACCGAATTATTGTCGCAGGACCCAGATATTGAGGTCATTGGGACGGCTGCTGACCCGTACATTGCACGGCAGAAGATTAAAGAACTCAATCCCGACGTCCTGACGTTAGATGTTGAAATGCCAAAAATGGATGGGTTGACATTTTTGGAAAAACTGATGGCTGGCCATCCCATGCCCGTGGTGATGGTGAGTTCGTTAACCCAACAAGGCTGTGAAACCACCTTGCGCGCTCTTGAATTAGGTGCGGTAGATTTTTCCACAAAACCAACACTAGACATCAAACAAGGGATGGAACTGCAAGCCGATGATCTGATTCACAAAATCAAAGCTGCCGCCCAAGCTACGGTTCGGGTTCGGAAACAGGTAAGGGGGCATCACGATGAGCCCCGAAAACCGATCGTACACTCGGCCATGTTGAAAACAACGGACACGATTATTGCAATCGGGGCTTCAACCGGGGGGACGGAAGCCCTCCGGGGCATTCTGCAAGTCCTGCCACCCAACACGCCGCCGATCATTATTACTCAACACATGCCGGAGCGGTTTACCAAGCATTTTGCCGATCAGCTCAATCAATTGTGCCAAATTCGAGTCAAAGAAGCCGAAGAGGGGGATAGTGTGATTCCCGGCCAAGCGATCATTGCCCCGGGGAGTTATCACATGGAACTGAAACGAAGCGGAGCACGATATCACGTGCACATCAATCAAGATCCACCTGTCAATCGGCATCGCCCCTCAGTGGATGTGATGTTTCGATCAGTGGCACAAAGTGCCGGGAGTAATAGTCTTGGGGTGATTCTCACGGGAATGGGGAATGACGGGGCCGCCGGGATGTTAGAGATGAAGCAAGCTGGCGCCTACACCATGGCTCAAGATGAAGACAGCTGCGTGGTGTTTGGCATGCCCAAGGAGGCGATTAAAGCGGGTGGCGTCGATAAAATCTTGCCATTAGGGGAAATCCCGGCCTCCATGCTGGAGAGGGTTTCTCGGACGTAAATATGCCTATCAAGCTCTAAGGACATTGAACCGATAACACGCTATTGGGATAGCATGGACGAAATAATACAGATTCCCAAAACCGAATCTGTATTCCCGATGGGGGCAGCACCCATCCTCATACATCATTCATGACATTTGGAGAGTGTACATTTTCCTAGGGAGGACGCTATGGAGTTATCAGAACAACAGCAGGGGGCAGCAACCGTGTTAAATATCAATGGCCGGTTTGATTTTGGAGCCCGTCGGGAATTTAAAGAGGCCATGGACCGTCTTCAACAAGGTGGCTGCCGGCATGTGATTCTCAATATCGAAGGTGTCTCGTTTGTCGATAGTTCGGCCTTGGGTTTGCTGGTGGTGGCGCACCAAAATCTGAAACTCAAGGAAGGGCGTATTTCCTTGGTGAATCCGCAGTCCTATGTCCGGCAGATTTTAGATCTAGCCAACGTGCCAAGAATGATCCCGGTGTTTGCCACCATTCAAGAAGCCTGTTCGGGATTTGATCAGCCTGCTGCCTTAGCCCAATAAGGGTTCGCGCAAGAATACCTTCCTCTGTCTGGGTGTTGAGGTGCCCGTCTGGCAAGGCGCGAGCAACTGCGCATACTCTCTATGGAAAGGGGGAGTAACGCTGTCAGCCGGGATGGATCGACGTCCAAACATAGGAAGTTATTCTTGCGCGAACCCTAAGGACGGGCCGGCCTCAGAGGATCGTGGAAAAGCACCGCAAGGTTTTGGAACAAATGGTCTGTCTTTGGTGCCGAAGCTCGTACAGTCTTCTCCAGTTACCTCAATCACTGGAAATGAACCAGTGGTCGTCGAGGCTGTTCCTACCCATGTCCAATTCTCTCATGAGTCTATTGAACCAAGAAACGTTAGTAACCTGGGACCGGGGAATAGTCGCTCGTTGCTAGCAAAAAATGTGAACAAGATCCTCATGTACGAGCAACGAGCAACTCTCTTCAAGGGATGATGAAAAAACAGATTCCGCTAGATCAGCTCAAGCCCGGTATGTTTCTGCTCAGCATGGATCAAAGCTGGTGGAACACACCCTTCTTGGTTCACCATCGATTTATCAAAGATAACGGAGAAATTGAACAGATTCGGAAGGCTGGCGTTCAATTCGTGGGCATTGATGTGTCAAAAGGCTTACGTGATGAATCACCCGAATCTCTCGAATCTCCCGAACAACCTGATTCAGAGCTCTCATCTGGAGGCCAGGTTGAATACGATGGATTAGAGAGCAAATCTCCTAGGAACAATGAGCCCTGTAATGAGGAGGTTCCTTCCTGCAATAGTACCGATACCTTCTCTTTAGCCGTGTTGTCTGACCAAGAGCATGGGGCGTCCAAGTCAGACATTCCAAAGATTGGACTCCAAGAGGCCGCCCGTCGGGTTCGTACTGCCGCTGTTCGTGCCGTCGAGCAGGTGTTTGAAGGTGTGCGGTTCGGAGAACCACTCGATCGTCCCCTCCTAGAGAATACGGCATATGCCCTTCTTCAACAGATCGTGGATGATCCTCAAGCCTTTCCTCAGTTGGTGTTGGTTGGAAACCTCGCGGCCGTGGATAAGCATCTCTACAGCCATGTGGTGGATGTGTGTGCGCTTGCCGTGGTGCTCGGGATCGAATTGGGGTGGGAAGAACACGAGTTACGGTCCTTGGCAATGGGTGGCTTGCTCCATGATATCGGATACATTCGGTTGCCAAACAATCTGGTGCGGAATAGAAAACATGCAGGAGAGGCCGACCGCGTGTTGTTGGGCCAACATTCCGAGGTGGGACACTCCATTGTCAAATCCTCTTCGGACCTTTCTCCGGATATTAAACAGATCATTCTGGAACACCACGAACGAATAGATGGGGCTGGAGAACCTCATGGGCTGACTGGCGAGAGGCTTTCATCCCTTGGTCAAGTCGTCGGTCTTGTCGATCAATTTGATAAACTGACCAGCAATTGGGGAATGGGGCCGTCGCGTTCGTCAGCCCTGGTCTTGAAGGATCTCTATCAGGAAGCCAAGGACGGTCGTTTCCCTTTGCGTCCCATTGAACGCTTGATCCAATGCCTGGGCGTGTATCCCCTCGGGAGTGTGGTCGAGCTCTCTACCGGAGAGCAGGGTGTTGTCATCATGACGAATCCCTCGAACTTACTGAAACCCACAATCAAATTGATCGTGGGGGCTGATCACCTTCCGTACCCGGTACCCTGGAATATTGACCTAGCCTGTCCGGGATCCGGTGAGCCCGATCGATCGATTCGATTATTGCTCGATGCCAATCAGGAACAGATCCAAGTCGAAAAATATTTTACGGTGGACGTGTGAGGGGAGAAGTAAGGTTTTGCGCGGAAGTATGGAGGATAAATCCGAAATCCAAAACTCGGGTGTCTCAGACGGATCATATAATGCAAAAGGCCACCTGGCCCAGCTCCTAGCGTTTGAGTCATTTGGAAATTGAACATGTGAATGTGTTTCGGATTTCGAATTTGTCACATATTTGCATTTCGATATTCGGATTTCGAATTTAGGGAAATAGGGAAGAATGAGTCGCTAGAAATGAAATGCCTCACTGATTCATAAAGAAAGAATGTAATGTCGCACAGTGCATCGTCAACCCCATCGCAGGCTTCCCTAGAGCAACAATTGCGTTGGTTTCACGCATCCAATCGGGCTGTCCTGAATTCCCTAGCGATAGCGGTGTGTACGCTCGATCGCAGTGGTGCCGTGGAGTCGTTGAATCAGGAAGCTGCTCGGCTGTTAGGATGGGGCGAATCTGCCTGCCGTGGCCGATCCTTTCATGATCTCACCCAGTGTTCGTCCATGGTTGGTGAGTTGTCTCAAGATGTTTGTCCCATTGCCTACGTCTGCCAGACAGGCGAATCCATGTGGGTCCCTCGAACAGGCTTGAAGAGCCGGAGTGGAGACTGGCTCATTGTCGAACTGACCTGTACGCCCCTTGTTGATGAAGGGGCTTCCGGTGTCGTGCTGAGTTTCCGGGATTTAACGACTCAGATTCAGATGGAAGAAGACCTGCATCGTCTCGCCTCGATTCCAGAAGAAAGCCCGTTTCCCATTGTGGAGTTCGATATTCGAGCCAATATGTTGTATGCCAATCCCGCCATGACTCGACTCATGGAGCAAGCGGGGTTTCGTGAAGACGGATTCTCCGCGGCATTGCCCACTGATGTGCAAACAATCGTGGAACGATGTTTGACCCTCGGAATGTCCGAACATGAGGTCGAGGTCGATGTGGGGAGGCAGCAATATGCCTGGTTGTTTTGTCCGTTAAAAGACTTACAGCTTGTTCGTGGGTATGGCATGGATGTCACTGAGCGAAAGCTTGCTGCCGATGAACTTGGAGTGTTCGTAGAGGTGTTAGGCCAAAAGAACCATGAGTTGGATGAGGCGCTCACCAAGGCCGAGGCAGCGACCCAAGCCAAAGCTGCTTTCCTCGCTACGATGAGCCATGAAATTCGCACCCCGTTAAATGGGATTATTGGTATGACGTCTCTGCTGACAGATAGTTCCTTGACTCCCGAGCAATGCGAAGATGCCGAGACGATTCAGAAATCCGCTGAAGGGCTCCTGACGATTATTAATGATATTTTGGATTTCTCGAAGATCGAAGCCGGGAGATTGAATGTCGAAGTCATTGACTTCGATCCGCATACCTTGCTTGAGGACGTCTTGGACATGTTGGCGCTGCGGGCCCACGACAAAGGGCTGCATTTGGCCGGGCGGATGACGGCGGATGTGCCGTCCTGTCTTCGAGGTGACCCAATGCGGCTGCGGCAAATTTTCAC
>CAYMQW010000073.1:0-1072 GCA_964392595.1 uncultured Nitrospiraceae bacterium | reverse complement strand
CCTTATTGGGAATGCTATCAAGTTCACTGATTACGGGGAGGTCGTCATTGAAGTCCACCCTAGGGCTTGTGACACGATCAGCGAATTGGACGGTGGTCCCGAAGGGGAGAATCTGGTGCTGCTGCATTGTACCGTTCGTGATACGGGAATCGGGATTTCCCCTGAAGGGCAACGGGGGTTATTTCAGGCATTTTCTCAGGCCGATTCCACGACCACACGTAAGTATGGGGGCACGGGGTTGGGGTTAGCGATTTCAAAACAATTAGTTGAGTTAATGGGGGGGACCATTGGGGTGACGTCCATCCCAGATCAGGGGAGCGAATTCTGGACCACCCTCCCGTTTGCATCCCAATCACACAGTCCCATCTCAAAACTGTTACCTGAATTTCGCCTGCTCCAAGGCCGTTCGGTCTTGCTGCTTGAGGCCCATGAACCAACAAAAATTGGAATCGAAGAATCGCTGAATGCTGTCAAAGTTTCTTGTCAGAGCCAGGACTCGCTCGCCGGCACCCTTCAGGTCCTTCGTGAACGGCCTGCCCATTCCCAGATGTATGATATGGCGCTCATTGATTGTGAGGGGTGTGGGGATGATCCGAAGAGCATTATTCAGGAGCTGAGGCAGGCGATGGGAGAATCAACTATGCCCCTGGTCCTCCTTCTTCGTAGGAATCGAAAGGGGAATGAGGTTGCGTGTGAAGTTGGTGGGGATCTGTGCCTGACCAAACCCGTGCGTCGGTCGCGGCTGTATAAATGTTTGCATGCACTCACGCATCAGCTAGAGGATTCTGTCAGTCGAGAACCGGGGCCGGCGGATGCGGTGACGGTTGTGGCACAGGGTCTTCACTCGTCCCATGCATTTCAAGGTCGGATTTTGTTGGCTGAGGATAATCCCATTAACCTCAAGGTGGTCGTGGGCATGTTGAACAAAACGGGAGTGGTGGTTGATACCGTCACGAACGGGAGGGAAGCCTGCGAAGCGGTGGCAAAGCAATCCTATGACCTTGTGTTCATGGATTGGCAAATGCCTCAGATGGATGGCCTCCAAGCTACGCACGAAATCAGAAGACGGGAA
>CAYMQW010000072.1:0-8309 GCA_964392595.1 uncultured Nitrospiraceae bacterium | reverse complement strand
AACAGGGGAAGGTATTCTTGCGCGAGCCCAAAACACATTGCTATCTTGACAATAGCCCGATCTTCTGAGAAAACAGAAGAAACACCTGTTCGTCAAATAATGATCCTTCATAGACTCATTCCCCTCACAACGCTACTTATTTTCCTCAGTTTCCTCCCAATTGATACAATTTCTCTTTTTGCCCAAACACAGAGTTCCGACCCAAGCGCGTTTGGATTCTCCCCAATTATTATTGCCAAAAATGCCAAACAGACCTCCCGGGTTGCATCTCCGCTTCGGGTCAAAAATGTTCGCTACCACAATCACAAAAAATATACTCGAGTGGTCTTGGACCTTCCCGCTGGGAGGACCCTCAAAAAAGCAACTGATACACGACGAAATCGAACAACCATTCAGCTGGCCAAATTACAACTGAGCTCGCGCGCATTACAAAAAATCACAAGCAGAAAATTCCCCAAAGGTATCACGATTAAGGAGGGATCAGGTCAAACAGTCACAATTACTCTTGACCTCACCGCCTTACACAAATACAAATTACAAACCCTTCGCGACCCAAATCGCGTCGTAATCGATTTATTTTATTCCAAGAAGAAACAGGTCATAATCTCAAAGCGAACACCGGCCAAAACGAAGAAACCAGCCAAGGTATCAGGACCACCACCTAAAAAAAAGGCGAAAAAAGTAGTTACAAGACCCAAATCTTCGGCATCGACGAAATCAGCGAAAACCGCAACGTTTCCGCCAAAGAAAAAGGCTATTGCCAAACTGGTCACGCCGCCAAAACCTGCATTACCATCTAAAGGTAAGGCTGCCGTGACCACGAAACCTGCTCCCCCACCCTCATCTATTTTCATCGCAAAACATGTCAAAGATTTAATTGTGGTCATCGACCCTGGTCATGGCGGCAGGGACCCCGGAGCCACGGGAAAGAAGGGAACCAAGGAGAAGCACATCACGTTAAAGATTGGGCAATACCTTAAAGACCTGATTCAAAAGCGACTTGGCTCGACAGTGCTCCTCACCAGAAACAAAGATACCTTTCTCAACTTAGAAAAACGGGTCGAGTTTGCCAATAAGAAAAAGGCCGACATCTTTATTTCAATCCATGTCAATTCCCATCCTCAAAAAAAAATTAAAGGGCTTGAAGTCTACCACTTCGGTAAAGCCAGCGACCCTCGTGCGTTAGAAGTGGCTGCGCGGGAAAATGGAATAAAATTGGAGGATAACGCCCCCCCTTGGCAATTCATCATCGCCGACAAATTGAACGATCAGAAAATCGAACAGTCGCAAACCTTTGCCTGGACCATGAATAAAACACTCGTGAAAACCTTAAAAGCCTCCTATCAGGTAAAAAATCATGGGGTCAAGACCGCTCCCTTCTATGTCCTTCGATTTACAACCATGCCGAGCATTCTTGCTGAAGTCGCCTTTATTTCAAATCTGGAAGAAGAAAAGCGGCTCCGAAGTAAAGCGTTTCAAAAGAAACTCGCCGAAGGCATTTATAAAGGTATTCGTTCGTATCTCAAAACCGCCTTCCCGACACTATCCTAAGGCTGCACCCCTTATGTTGCCTGTGTAGTACCGCAAGACTGGTTCCTGACAAATCGCAGGCGTATGCCCACATATAAACTCACCATTGAATATGACGGCACAGCCTATGCCGGCTGGCAACGCCAGCCCGACCAACCCACGGTCCAAGGCATGCTTGAAGCGGCACTCTTTCAAATTTCACAAATTCCCACTCCAGCGGTCGCGGCGGGTCGAACTGATGCTGGCGTGCATGCCCTTGGACAGGTCGTGAGTTTTCGATCTGATAAACGACTCTCACCTGAGGAATGGACGCGTTCACTGAATGGGGTTCTTCCCAAAGATGTGTGTGTCAACAGAACTGAGCATGTGCCTGACACCTTCCATGCGCGGTATAGCGCAAAGCAGAAAACCTATGAGTACCGAATTCTGAATCAACCGATACGTCCCGTTCTCAATCGCCTCCGCGTGTGGCACATTCCAAAACCTTTGGATCTGGACTCCCTCAAAGAAGCAGCCCACATCCTCAAAGGCCAACACGACTTTTCTTCCTTTGAAGGATCCCCCACCGACAATGAGAATCCCACCTGCCATATACATGCGTTGAGCATTCACACCAAACCACCCATCATACGCATCAGGTTCAAAGCCGATCGATTTCTGAAGCAAATGGTGCGGGCCATTGTGGGCACACTTGTCGAGGTCGCACAGGGAAAACGATCCCCCACGGATCTGAAAGCCATTCTTATGGCCCATGACCGCCGTGCTGCCGGGAAAACCGCCCCACCCCATGGTTTGTTTTTACTGAATGTGGAATACGAAGGAGACGAAGAGTGAAGGAACCGGAGGCTATAACTCGGTTGAATGGAAATTTTGATCGGGTTTCTGATCGACCACGATCACCCCGCGCATAAAGGGGTGAATGTTACAATGGTAGGGATAGGTGCCTGGTTCTAAATCACGCGCCACAAACTGTTCGCGCGGATGAAGGTGACCCGAATGAAAAGCGCATCCTGCCCGCTGACCGCAACCATCATGGGTGATGGTATGGGTTTGCATCGATCGATTGTGCCACTGGACTTTTTGTCCTGACCGCACCCTCCAAGTGGGAGGAGAATAAAAGGGCTCTCGATCCAATACCCAGATGTGTGAGCTTCCTGGAATTGCAAAGCCAGTGGGCACAATAAAGAACTCCAACACCCCGGCAATACACAGCGCGAACGCCATTCTCTTCAGTAAATTATCCGCCACGACGCATCAGCTCCTTCTTCTTATCTTACAAGCCAACAGACGTTCCGTAAATGCCACATTTCCTGACAAGTTGACATATCTCAGGAGAGGACCTCGTGCCATGACTTATCGGAGATATTGGCACAATTCTTTGGTGACATACTGTAAGTACAGGAGTAAGATTTTAGTGAAGGGGCCTGTTGAATATTTTACTTCAAAAACAAATAGAAGCTCCAAATGAGCTACGCATCGTCAAAGGGAGGGGATGTTCAAAAAAGTCCGTCCAGCAAGGCCGCAGCCATTTTGACGCGCGGAGCGTACTCATAGTACGTGAGCACGGCAAAATGGCGAGAACGCCGCTGGCGGCTTTTTCCAACATTCCCTGAAGCATCTTTTTCACAAAACCTTTTCTATACACACACCGGGAAAAAGGTCACGTCCATGATCATACCAGAGCTAGACCATCCAACGTTGCATCTTGCCTGGGCGCAATTTGACCAAGCAGCCGACGCCATGAATTTGGACCACAAATATCGAGAACGATTAAAAACTCCCCAACGCTCGCTCATGGTCGGCCTGCCCATCTTAATGGATGACGGCAGGGTCAAAGTATTTATGGGATATCGGGTCCAGCACGATTCCGCACGCGGCCCATTTAAAGGAGGCATCCGCTACCATCAAGACGTGAATTTAGGTGAGGTGACGGCACTTGCCATGTGGATGACCTGGAAAACGGCGATAGCGGGAGTGCCATATGGCGGAGCCAAAGGCGGGGTCAGAGTGAATCCGAAGGAGTTGTCCATCATGGAATTAGAACGACTGACACGCCGGTATGCCGCTGAAATCTTTCCCTTAATTAGCCCGGATCACGATATTCCAGCACCCGACGTCGGCACCAACCCACAGGTCATGGCGTGGTTTATGGACACCTACAGTCAACAGGTGGGCTATGCCGTGCCTGGTTGCGTCACAGGAAAACCACTGGCCATCGGTGGCAGTTTGGGACGGGAAGACGCCACAGGCCGTGGCGTGGTGAATGTCACAATGGAAGCCCTACAGCATCGAGGCATTCGTCTTGAAGATACGACAGTAGTCATCCAGGGAATTGGAAATGTCGGATCCCACACTGATCGGATCATGAGTGATTCTGGTGCCAAAGTCATTGGAGTCAGTGACGTCTCTGGCGGAATCTTTAACCCCCAGGGATTACCTATCGAGTCAATTCTTCGTGACCATACCCATGGCATGCTGCTCTCAGATATGGACGTTGGGGATCATGTCACCAACGAAGAATTACTGACGTTGGAATGCACGGTCTTGATCCCTGCCGCCTTGGCTGAACAAATTACCATCAAAAATGCGGCAGACGTACGATGTCAAATCTTAACGGAAGCCGCCAATGGTCCCACGACATTAGAAGCCGATGCGGCTTTGCACGATCGTAATATCTTTATCATTCCCGATATCCTTGCCAATGCCGGTGGGGTGATTGTGTCCTATTTCGAATGGGTCCAAGATGGTCAACATTTTTTCTGGAAAGAATCTGACATTCATGAACGCTTACATGACATTATCACGGGAGCCTTTCAACGAACACTGGCCTTTTCTCAAGAAAAAAACACGTCCATGCGAATAGCGGCCTTGATGAACGGGATCGATCAAGTGGCCCAGGCACACAAACTGCGGGGGTTATATCCGTAAGAAGGGGTAAGGGAACAGACTGATCAATCGGAGGCGCGATCTATAGTGAAGGCATGAGACAGCCTTCACCGACAATAGATTCTAGAAAAAACGAGGTCTAACCGTATCCTCACTCTTCCCCTGCGTAAATATTCATCACCGTATTTAAAAATTCCAGAGCTTTCGGCTTTGATCGTTGGAATGAATTCCGTCCGATAATCGACCCGAACCCTCCACCATCGCGAATCGCCCGGGCTTCATCAAAGATCTTGCTGTCTTCTCCTTTCGCTCCACCAGAAAAAATCAATATTCTCCGACCGTCGAACGTACTTTGCACCACATGACGAATTCGGTCAGTTGGGGTACTGATTGGGATTTTCTCGACGTCATACACCTTTTTCGCTTCGGTTTGTTCAATATGATCCGTGGGCACTTTCACTTTGATGATATGCGCCCCTAATTGAGCGGCAATCTGGGCTCCATAACAGATGACATCAATAGCTGTTTCTCCGGCCTTGCTCAAACTTCCGCCCCGTGGATAGGACCATATGACCATCGCCAAGCCAACGGACTTCGCTTCCAAAGCAATTTCCGCCACATTTTCATACATCTCTTGACTGTAAGCCGAACCAGGATAAATGGTATATCCCACCGCGCAACATCCTAAGCGAAGCGCATCGTCAACACTCCCCGTCACCGCTTGATTCGGATCATCCCCGCCATACAACGAATCACTATTGTTCAGTTTGAGAATGAGGGGAATTTGTCCGGCAAACTCCGCAGCGCCGGCTTCCAAAAACCCTAACGGCGCCGCATAGGCATTACAGCCAGCCTCAATGCCCAATTCAAAATGGTAGTGGGGATTATAAGCCGAAGGGTTTGGAGCAAAACTTCTCGCTGGTCCATGCTCAAATCCCTGATCGACGGGAAGAATGACGAGTCGTCCTGTCCCGCCTAATCGGCCACTCATCAGCAATTTGGCCAGATTCGCGCGAATTCCTGGCGCGTCACCACTGTAGTAACTCAAGATTTCTTGAACCCTCTTGGTCATTCTGAAACCTTCATTCACGAGCAGTCCCTCCTGTGGAATGTTGAAACGTTTGGGAAAAACCCAAGAACGTTATTGCAAATGGTTCTGATGAAGATGTTTGGAGTTGACAGGACATGGACTTCCTACAGTCCATCTACGCGCAGTATATGACTGAATAGACCTTGATTCAATACTTTTTCGGGGTGGAGCGAAAAAATCCCTGCATCCTCACGTTTCAGGATTCTCTAATTTCTTCCGCAATTCAATAATTTCCCGTTCCAAGGCCTCAAACCGGTCGGCAACGGGATCGGGAATATTGGCATGGTCCATGGATTCTTCCGGGATTCGGTCCCCAACGGTTTTGATAATTCGACCTGGTATCCCGATGACCGTAGAGTTAGATGGCACGGATCGCAATACCACCGAATTGGCCCCGACTTTCACAAAATCACCAATCCGAATATTGCCGAGGACTTTCGCGCCAGATCCCACCACTACATGATTGCCTAACGTGGGATGCCGCTTTCCTTTTTCTTTTCCCGTTCCACCAAGCGTGACCCCTTGAAACAAGGTCACGAAATCGCCAATTTCGGTTGTTTCACCAATAACCACGCCCATGCCATGGTCAATAAAAAACCCATGGCCAATGATTGCCCCTGGATGAATTTCCACACCCGTAATCCATCGAGAAAATTGCGCCAGCAATCGTCCCAACAGCCACAACTTCATCATCCATAATCGATGAGCTATTCGATGGAACATCAACGCCTGAAAGCCGGCATAGGTCAGAATGACTTCCACACGACTTCGCGCAGCCGGGTCTCGCTCAAACACGGCACGTAAGTCTTGTCCAATGTCTTTAAACATTTTCGTACAAATCCTTCAGGGAATCACGACGGCGCACGATTCGAATCAATAAGGCAAATGGCTTGAGCTGCAATACCTTCCATCCTTCCAATCGTGCCAATGTGGTCTCCGCTTTTGACTTTGACGCTCACTAACTCAGGATCAACCGCAAGCACCTCAGCCAGTCGTTTGGCCATATCGGCTAAATAGGAACCTAGACGCGGGGCTTGGGCAATAATCACCGTGTCTAGATTAACAAGACGGAACCCCCGTTGAGCAAGTGTTTGAGTGACCCCCTTTAACATATCAAGACTATTCATATCCTTACACGTGGGATCACTGCTGGGGTAATAGCGTCCGAGGTCCCCCTCGTTCATTGCCCCTAGAAGTGCATCGCAGACCGCATGAGTCAAGGCATCGGCATCGGAATGACCGTCCAACCCCTGCGTATGTGGCACGTGAATGCCACCTAAAATCAACGGTCTTTCTTCTTTCAGTCGATGAATATCGTACCCAATCCCAATCCGCATGCACTATCCTCTCAAACGTGATATCGAAAAAATGATATATCGAAAAGAATACAGGAAATTGATCGGTCCTGAAAAGAGCGCACGGGGGTTTACCTACAGGTTTCTGAACTTTTCGCGGTGAGAATAGCCTCGCCCATATGAAGATCTTCCGGTCTCGTGACTTTGATATTATCGGAGCTACCTTGGACAATCGCCACGGGAAGCCCTAATCGCTCCACTAAAAACGCATCATCGGTTGCATCAACGCCATCGGCCTCGCCTTGTTGATGAGCTCGGAGCAATAGATCTCGTCGAAAAGCTTGAGGAGTTTGGGCCAACCATAATTCTTTTCGGCTGAGGGTCTCTTTGATTAAGCCCTCGCCATTGACTCGTTTGACGGTATCTCGCGTCGGCATAGCTACAATAGCCGCGCCGTGGATTCGCGTAGATTCGACGACCTGACTGATCATATCGAATGTCACAAAAGGCCGGACTGCATCATGCACCACCACAATGTCCGTGGCAAGGTTGGCAGCCCGGATACCATTTAATACGGAATCCTGACGCCGGCGCCCGCCTGCAATAACGTGAGACACTTTCTTTAGACCGTAGGATGGAACAATGTCTTCACGGCAATACTGACAGTCATCCTGAGGAACAACTAAAATAATCTCAGAAATGATGTGAGCAGCTTCAAAAGTTTTAAGGGCATGTACGAGCAGTGGAACACCGCCCAAGGTGAGAAACTGCTTTGGAACACCGGCACCCATTCTGACCCCACGGCCAGCCGCAGGGACAACCGCCGTAACCCACTCAGCCACGCGCGAAGCTCAACTCATCTCGATCTGACTCTTCTTTCAGGCGGGTGAAAATCATGCGTCCAGCGCTCGTCTGCAACACGCTCGTAACAATGACATCCACATTTTTTCCGATACATCGCTTCGCGTTATCCACCACAACCATGGTTCCATCATCCAGATACGCCACCCCTTGTCCAGCTTCTTTTCCCTCTTTTAACACAAACACCCGAATCGTTTCACCGGGCAAGACCACCGGTTTGAGAGCATTCGATAAATCATTGATGTTGAGCACGCGAACGCCTTGCAACTCGGCCACTTTATTGAGGTTCAAATCGTTCGTTAAAATCTTAGCCCCAAGCTTCTTCCCCAATTCAACAAGCTTCGCATCGACCTCTTTGATATGCGGGAAATCTTCTTCAACAATCGTCACGTCAATATCGATTTTCTTCTGAATGTGATTCAGAATGTCGAGGCCTCGCCGACCACGAGCACGTTTTAACCCATCAGCAGAGTCCGAGATATGCTGTAACTCTTGTAGAATAAATTGAGGAATAATAAAGCTCCCTTCAATAAACCCGGTTTCACAGATATCGGCGATACGCCCATCAATAATCACACTCGTATCCAATAATTTTGGGACCGCAGCATTCCTGTTAGACGCCTCATCCTCTTTTGTACCAATTTTCC
>CAYMQW010000071.1:0-8358 GCA_964392595.1 uncultured Nitrospiraceae bacterium | reverse complement strand
ATCAATGGATTGTCTGATGCCAATCTGATCCATGTTGGGCAAAAGCTGCAAATCCCAGGCTCTGGTGGCAGTGGTCATGGGGAACCCATGCCGGCCATTGGTGGTCCCGGTACCCTCACCTTTAAGTATCCATTGAAACATGATCATCCGGTTGGCGATATCGTGACCGTGGAATTTGTCCGTCAACGATTCTGGGCGGATGCAGACGTCGGTTCCGTGTTCTGTCATGACCATGCGTTTGGTGGAACAACCTGGCCACACGGTGCGGTGTGTTCCTTTTTGATTGAGCCATATGGCTCAACCTGGCATGATCCAGTCACTGGTGAGGCTAAACGCACAGGCCCCCTCATGGACATCCACACGATTGAGCCAGTTGGTTATGGCGTGAGCGGAAGCTTTCGTGAATTGATGGTTCAAATCATGGATACCGTTCCTCACACGGTCACCGTCGTGACGGCTGGGAATCCTCCTGGTCAGCCAATTGAGGTGGCGTTGGAAGCCGGACGAACCGTGTCATTCCAAATGCCCGCCAACGAGTTGATTAAAATGACGCCAATGCCTTTCCTCAATGGAGGGACGCATACGACGGGTGGAGCCCTGAATTTCCGGGCCGAACCCTGGGCGCAACGTTTGGCGAATAACCCGGATCCCTCGCAGATTTTCAGCAGCACGATTCATGGGGATCCGAGCACGATCATGCTGCGGGCGTACCTGGGTGATACGATCGTGTTTAGGCTTATTGACGTCACCATGAATGAGGCTAATGTCTTTACCATTTCTGGGCATAGCTTCTTGACCGAACGGTATGCTGGAGATGCCAATCGTAAAAATTCTATCCACATTGGTATCGCCGAACGATATGACCTTGTTGTTCCTCAGGCTGGTGGACCGAGGCTCCAACCTGGTGATTACATGTACTTCAATGGTCGAAATTCGAAGTTCTCCGAAGGGTCATGGGGTGTGATCAGGGTGTTAGAAAAAGAAGTCCCCGATTTGAAGCCTTTACCGAATGCGGCGTATGGGGGTCCTGGAATTAAAAAACCATTGCCCATTTGTCCGGCAGATGCTCCTGTCAAGCACTTCAATGTCATGGCTATTGATTTTCCGCAAATGGCCTTCAATCCAAACATTGAAGAAGCCATTGAAGTGGACTTTGAACGAAAAATTGAAGTGCGAAATCCTGATGCCAAGATCTATATTCTCGAAGAAGAAGTGGCGAAGGTCTCTGGTGAATTTCACCCCATGCCATTGACGATTCGAGCGAATCTTGGTGATTGCCTGAAAGTGAAACTCACCAACAAGATGAAGGAAAGTCGGGCTTCGTTCTCTGCGTTTGCCCTGGCGTTCGATCCGAAGGATTCCCAAGGCGTGAATCTCGGGAATAATCCCGGTGATCAAACCGTGGCACCTGGGGAGAGCCGAACCTACACCTACTATGCGGATCCATTTACTGGTGAAACTCAATCCCTGGTGTGGGATTGGGGCAATGTGGCCATGAATCCGCGGAATGGATTGTTTGGCGGGATTATCATTGGTCCCCAAGGATCGCAATATCGTGATCCGAAGACTGGGGCTGATATTTCCTTGAAAAATTCTTGGATAGCGGATGTCATTGTTGATCGAACGATCCCAGGCCAGGAGAATCGAGCCAACTACCGGGATGTGGCACTGTTCTTCCAAGATGAAGATAATATTATTGGAACGAGTTTCATGCCCTATGTTCAAAACGTGGCAGGTCTTATCGGGGTGAATTACCGCAATGAACCCTATTTGTATCGTGAAGAACAATTAGGGTGTTCGTTGGGCACGATGTTCCAACCGTGTAACGTTGACGAACCGAGTGATCCAGCGACACCGCTTATTGAGGCCCATGCCGGCGATCCAGTTCGGATCCATGTGTTTGGCGCCAGCAATGAACAAAATGGTATGTTTACTGTAGAGAAGCATGAATGGCCGATTGAGCCGTTCATGGGAGGGGCCGATCAAATTAGCGTGGTCGAATTTGCTGGTTCAGAAGGTATCGATGTGTTCATTCCCTCAGCCGGCGGTCCTTATGCCATGCCAGGGGATTATGTGTATAGCAACGCACGTTTGCCATATTCTCAATCAGGGGAATGGGGATATTTTCGGGTTCTGTCGAAGAACGACCAGAGAATTCTTCCGCTGAGTGGGGCTGCTCCTGGAGTGAAAGAAGCACAGGTGCCCCAGTCTTCGGAAGGTAGCGTTCGACCAATCTCGTTTAAATAACGATTGGTTCGATAGGTTATCGAGTGAGAATGACGGGGAAGCCGAGCTTCGGCTTCTCCGTTTTGTTTCTTGAAGAGTAACCGTAGGCATCGTTTGGCATTTGGTGCACAGGGGGGTTGAATAACTCAAAAAATTCCAATGGTAGCCCCCTAAACTCGAAATCCGAATATCGAAATCCGAAACAAATTCAAATGACCGAATTGCAAATAAAAAAACGCTTGGCTGCATAAGTTGGAATGATTCGTTTGAAACATTCGAGTTTTCGATTGGGGGTTTGTTTCGGATTTCGGATCAGTTGGAAATTTGGTGGAATTGGGGGACATATTCCAAGTCCCGCCGCAGGGCAGGGGACCTTGTTTGAGGGGTGAACAGCCTGCTCAGGCGTGGCGGGAATGGGGGAGAGTTCTCCCAAGGGTGAAAATAACAACGGACGAAGTATGATACGGGCGGAGTGTAATAGGGTTTCGCCTCGCTCCACCAAAATTGGGATTAATCCCAGATTTCGATATTTGGATTTCGGATTGTCTCATTATTCGAGTTTCAGATTTGCACAACTTTATTGCCACTGCCAGAAAACCCCGTGTTTTGCACGGGGATGAATGGCAGCCCGTAGCGCAGCGGAGGAAAAATATTTTGGTTTACAGAAGCCCCGCCCTTTGGGCGTGGTAATTCACTCGATAGTGTAAGGAGGATTTCATGAGACGTGGGATGTTGGCTTTGGTGGCAGGCGTGTGGATTTTTCTGTCCGCGTTGCCAAGTTTTTCTTACAAGGAAGTGTCTGTCATCAATGGAGGAACCATTCGAGGTCAGGTGACGATTACGGGAAACAAGCCAAGGTCGATGGCATTCAATCTCGTCACGATTCCGGATGCGGTGTATTGTGGAAGAATATCCACAGGCACAGGTTGGCGAATTGTGGAAGATTTTATTATCGCCAAGAATGGGAGCCTCAAAGATGCCGTCGTGATGTTGGACGGTATTCAAAAAGGGAAATCCTTCAAGTTGCCGAAAGTCAGAATCGACGCATTTGATTGCCAATTTTCTCCTTTCGTGAGTGTGTTACGCGACCGAGATGAAGTGACCGTGATCAATATGGACCCGGTTGAGCATGATATCCAAGGATACGAAACAGCCCGGGAGCGTGGAGCGAGAGTGTTGTTTAATCGGCCATTACCCATGAACCCATTTCACAAGGTGTTGGGGATGTTGAATAGCCATAAACATATGGCTGGAAAACCCATGCTTGAAAAGATTCATCTGCGAAAAGGCCGAAATATTTTTGTGATGCAATGTGGATTTCATCCCTATATGTTCTCCTGGGGTGTTGTGCTCAAAAACCCCTACTATGCCATAACCAAGGAAGATGGACAGTTTGAAATTTCTGATGTGCCACCCGGACAATATACGTTAAAGGTCTGGCATGCGGGAATGAAACAATATCTTGAACGATCGGTCACTGTGACAGCCAATGGAACTCTTTCGGAAAATTTTGAATATGTCGCGCCAACCGGTCGTCGAAGTGTCCATGAAATTAGTGACAATCCACGATTTGGATTGGAATTGCTGGGTGAGGGTGTGGAGATCGTACCCTCGCTCAAACTTCAAAAACCATAATGGGGAAATCCGAATCTCGAAATCCGAAACAAATTCAAATGACCCAATGACAAAAACGCCTGAAGACGGTCACCATTGGTGCCATTTAGCGTAAGTCAGAATTATCCGTTTAAAACATTCGAATTTTTGATTTGTTTCGGAATTCGATATTCGGATTTCGAATTTAATGGCTGTTCGACTTTAATTTTCTGTGGCCCTCAAGGTGGACACGATTTGACGATTCGTTTCTTCATCGCAGCATTATTCCTGTTACCATGTTCTGCCTGGTCCATTATGAGGTGCAAGAAGTCGGAAATGGCGGATCCGTTCAGGGAACCGTGACGCTTTCTAGTCAGGTGCCTGATCCCAAGGCCTATAATTTAGTGATCTTTCCGGACCCTGAGTACTGCGGACGAATTTCCAACGGGCATGGGTGGCGTCTTCTTTGAGATTTTTTCGTCAATGAAGAACGTCAAGTGCAACACGTTGTGGTCTTGCTTGAGGGCGTTCAAGCTGGCAAACCGTTTGCTCTTTCCGTTCCGCGAGTTGAATCGCGGGATTGTCGATTTTTACCCGTTACAACTGTTGTAAGAAGTGGGCATGGTGTCGAAGTCGTGAACATGGACCCCGCGTGATGCATGATATTCAAGCCTACGAAACATCGATCGTGACGGAAACCAGGGTGCTCTTTAATTCTCCCTTGCCATTCAATCAACGGCATCAACGTGGAAATCTCCGTGCCATGCATGACCCCACGCCGGGGAAATCTTTCGTTCGTCTATTGCAACTCAGTAAGAAGCGACGAACCGTTGTCATGCAATGTGGCTTTCATGCGTATATGGAAAGTTGGGCCATTGCAGTTGAAAATCCGTATTATGTTCTCACGAATGAACAGGGACATTTTTTATTGGACGGTATTCCTCCTGGAACCTATGATCTTCGTGCGTGGCATCCAAGTATCAAGTTGGTCATTAAGCAACAAGTCATCATTGAGCCTGGCGGAGCGTTGGCAGTTGATTTTGACTTGCCGTCACCCAGTCGCAAAAAACCCGCACTTACGGTCCTCGCTCCTCCACGATTTACCCCAGCTGCTTTGGGACGTGAATTGACAATTGAACCTATTCTTGAGCGTCAGTAATTGATGCATCCCATTGGTTCCCCTAAGAATATGACGGGGTGGTATCCAGTCCTTTTCCGTGTGTGTCTGTGTGTCCTTTCTCTGGCAGTACCCTCTCCTTTCGACAAAGTTTTCGCTGGAGAATCGTCTGGCATGAAGTCTCCTCACGATGTGGAGTTTTCGGCTCGACTGACCTGGCGGATGGGGAAGCGATCGTCAAAAGCCCAGTTGTTTGTGAAAGGAGATCGCTATCGCATTGAACACCTTGCCGGAATAAAAACCGATCTGGGTTATGCCACCGTCACAATTGTCCGGTTGGATAAACACAGGGTGTGGTACATCCTATCGCAACGACGCCTCGTGATGGCAGTTCCCCTGACGACAGATCATTTACTTCCTTTTTCAGTTCAGCTCGAAGGGGAGGTGGCTCGGAAGCGGATTGGTGATGCCATGGTAGGGGAACAAGCGGCGACATTGTATGATGTGCGTGTAGATCGAAACGGACATCAAGAAACCTACTATGAGTGGGTCGATGAATCACGCCACGTATTGTTAAAATTGGTCAGTCAAGACCGCGATTGGTCAGTAGAATATGATCGAGTCATTCAATCGAAGCAGCCTGATTATTATTTTGAAACCCCTTTGGGATATAAAACATTTGAAGCAACCGGGATTCAAGAGGAGGAAGGATAAGTGCGAATGAAAGTGATGACGTTGATTGGCCTGATTCTCGGCGTTGCCATAAGCGTGTTCCTTGTTGGTTGGATTGCTCCGGCTAAAGCTGAACCCTCTCATGCTCAAATTTTGGAACAGGCAGGTCAGGCGTTTGCTCAAAGCGATTTCCATAAAACCCTGGAGCTGGTCGAACCGCTGGTTGAGCAGTTACCAGCCTCGCGGGAAACGTACCGGCTTAAAATATTGAGCCTAGTGCGACTGAAAAAGACCAAAGAAGGCGTCGAAGTATTTGATCAATTCATTAAAACCACAGGAAAAGATGATGAAGCGTTGCTTCGTGAAATGGCGATCCAGAGCATTCTGCCGTTTCGATCGGATATGCGAGTACAAGTCAGAGGTTCGGCGTATTCAGCCTTAAAGGAAATGCAAACACCCGAATCTCTCCCGTATTTTCAAGATGGCTTGAGTGACGGATCTGGCATGCTTCGAGTCCTGGTGGTGGAGGGAATAGGGAAATTCTCTGCCGGCCGCAAATCAGAATCGTTTCGTGGTGCACTCAATGATCAAGCTGGGTTGGTGCGGGTGACTGTGTTAAAAGCCTTTGGGCGTTCGGGTGATACGTCCACAATTCCGCTCATCACTCCCTTTCTCACCGATAAGCAGGAAGCGGTGCAGGTTGCCGCCGCGGCAGCGTTATTCCGACTGGGACAAAAGGAGCAATGGGAACGAGTCGAACGCGCGACGAAAGTCAAAGAAGGGTATGAGCGAGGCTCGGCGTTGCGCATGATTGGCGAAATTGGGGACCCGCGAGGATTGCCCCTGCTGGAGTTGGGGTTACGGGATACACAGCCATCAATTCGGGCGGCAGCGGCGGCTTCATTAGGAAAGTTGGGTCTTCCGGAAGGTGTACCGCTCCTGATCGGTGCCTTATCTGAACCCGTGCCTGCTGTTCGCAGTGTGGCTGCCGTGACGCTTGGAACACTCAAAGCTGAGGACGCCATTCCCGCTCTGACCAGAGCCTTACATGATCGGAATATGGGGGTGCAAGCCGCTGCCGTGGCGGGCCTGCTTCAACTCAATAGCCCTTTTCGAATTGTGGTAAATACGGTCCGGGAATTAATTGGACAGCAAAGTTCTGGATTACGTTCTTCCGCGGCCAGAGCCCTTTCTCATGGAAGAGCTCGCGATGTTGTTGGTACCTTACTCCTCATGTTAAATGACCCATTGCCTAAACCTCGAATTTCCGCAACCCGCTCTCTTGGTCGTGTGGCTGGAAGAGAAGTGATTCCTCAACTCAAAAATCTTTTAAAAGATCCCAATGAATCCGTTCGTGCGACTGCTGCTGGGGCAATCGTTAGGATTCTTTCGCAACCACCTCAGATCTAAGGGTGTGGTGAAATGTTTTTCTCCAGAGTAACCTTCCCAAGGATTCCAAATTCACGTTGTCGAAACATTGTTTCCCTAGCCATGTTGCTGGTGTTCCTGTTAGTTCCTCATTCTCTCTTGGCCTATGAAGAAGAATCTTCAAAGGTTCTAGCTGCGAAAGAACCCGAAATCCAATGGGTAGCCTGGGGAGCAGAGGCTTTTGACCGCGCGAATACTGAAGACAAACTAATCCTGCTCGATTTGACGGCAATTTGGTGTCATGCCTGCCATGTAATGGACGAGACGACGTATGTGAATTCACAGGTTGTGAGGTTACTCAATGCTTCATTTGTCGCAGTGCGTGTGGAAACCGATCAGCGGCCTGATATCGAAGCTCGATACAAACATGGGGGCTGGCCAACGACCAGTATCCTGTTACCCTCGGGTGAAATTATATTTCAAGCCAATTCTTTGAACCCCGAGGAGTTGATTATTGTATTGGAAGAAACCCAATTGCTCTATCGAGAAAGCAAAAATGATTTGCTTGAACGGGCAGCAGAAGTATGGGGAAAAGTAGAAGCCGCGAAACTGGCGCGGGTTCGCGCTGAAGGGCCCATCCAAATGGAAATGGTGGACCACCTGCATCTGGCGATGAAACAAAGCTTTGACCAAGCGAATGGCGGATTTCGCGACGCGCCAAAGTTTTTTGAACCCGAGGCCATTACCTTTGCCTTCGAAACCAACTATTGGCAGCAGGATCCTGAGGTCAAGCAGATGGCCCTATTCACCCTTGACCAACAGATGAAATTATTTGATTCCGTATGGGGCGGGTTCTATCGGTACGCGGAAGCAGCAGATTGGACCTCTCCGCATTATGAGAAGATGCTTCCCATTCAAGCTCATACTCTGCTCAATTATCTTGAGGCCTACCAAATCACGAAGCAAGCACGCTATCGTGAGGCCGTTGAGGGAACGATTCGATATGTGACCCGGTTCCTGTCTGATCGACAGCGAGGCGGGTTTTTTGCGAGTCAAGATGCTGAGGTGAGACACGTGTCTGGGCCACATTCCTTTGTCCCGGGGAAAAAGTATTTTGGATTGAATGAAGTCCAGCGTCTGACGATTGGCCTTCCCTTCACCGATCGATCCATATACACCGGATGGAATGGGTTGATGGCCAAGAGCTACTTAAAGGTCTCTCAAGTGTTCGGCGATGCACGGATTCTGGAGTTTGCTCTCAAAACCCTTAATCGGTTGTTTGATGAGCGATATCGATCTGGAAAAGGTCTGGCTCATGTAATTCAGGATGGACGGCTACAAGAGTTTGGGCTACTTGAAGATCAAGTGTGGTTCGTTGATGC
>CAYMQW010000070.1:0-8390 GCA_964392595.1 uncultured Nitrospiraceae bacterium | reverse complement strand
AAGATGGCCCGAAGATTGGATGCGAGATGGGTCAAGTTATTTTCTCGCGGGTCCTAAGCCCCAAGATTTTTCTTTCTCCAAAACTGGAAACGGCCAGGGTTTCACGCCATTTCAGAGTATCATTACCCCGTTGGATTTCACCCAGCCTTCCTTCTGGGAATGTCAAAAGAGAAGGGCTATCTTTGACCCTTTGAACGTCGGAAGAATTTCAAGGCATAGACGTTAGTCAATCAAGCTAGTAGACGTTTACTGGTCTGACGGCGACGGTGCCTGGTTGATTGGTAGGGCCATTCCAAGGGTTTTCATTTCCAAGCAAAATTCAGCGTATTGTTTTTGACGAGTAGCGGTCTTTGTTTCTTCGATGGCTAGTGAGCTTTCCGCAGCCTGTTTTGCCTTTTCACATTGGCCTTGTAGTCGGTAGGCTTTGCTTAAATTCGTCCAGGAATATAATTGGGTTGTTGTGTTGGGCTCGGCATGTTGAATGGCCTGTTCATAGTGAAAAGTCACCTTTTCCCAGCGAGGTCGAGAAAAATGCCAAATGCTGTGCGCCAAACGAAAATGATAATTCTCTTCCTTAAAGAAAGGCGATGGATGATTCTTTGAGTTGTTCCAGGATTGCTGAATAAGCTTTATGCCCTTTTCAATGGCCTCATCACGGTTTTCCCAATCCCCTTGGGCCACTAATATGCGACCCTTAAGCATGAGGTAACGAATGGAATCAGGCTCTAGCCTTAGGGCTTGATTTATTTCCTCCAGAGCTTGTGGGAAGGCATTGTATGCCAATCCTTCCCAGGCTTTGACGAAATGGGCATACGCCGTATTGCCTTGGTCATGAGCCAGCTTCACGATTTCTTGGATTTGAGAGCTGGCCTGCCTGAGATGCTGTGCGCGATCGAGAAGATCCCAATTTTTGGGTCTCGCCAGATGATTGGTATAGGTCAATTGCCACAGGGCTTCCAGGTTTTTGGGGTCTTCTTCCAAGACAGCCCTCAGTCGTCGTTTCGCCGCTGACAGATCACCGGAATATAAATTCACTCTCAGTTCTTCAATGGCTCCATCGAGCCATTCTTGGGTCAATTTATGCCCATACCCGGTTTGCACGATTACCAAACTCAGGACTATTGCGCCAATCCAATTCTTCATGCCGGACCTTCGGTGAGAACAAATCCCGCCCAATAAAACGGGTGTTGGAATTTGCCATGATGAATCATGGATTGTTGAGCGTGTTGAAGTGACACATCCGCACGACCGTTTTTCGCCATGGCCGTGTAAAACGTTTGAATCAGGTGGGCGGTGGCTCTATCTTGGACCGACCAGAGCGGAGCCATGACCTGATGAGCTCCACCAAAAAACAACCCTCGCATGATGCCGAACACATCCCTCAATCGATCATAATCCTTGAGGCCGGTCTCGCAACTGCTTAAGGTGACAAGCGTGATGTTGCTAAAATCGAGGTTGGCCATGGCCCTGGCATTCCAGAAGGAAGAAGGCCTGTTGGATTTTCCTGACGAGAGCGCGATGCCCGATTGCATGGGATCGGGTTCGTAAAAAGTCCCATGAGCTCCGATATGAAGAAACGCATTGGCCGAAGTGGCATTCACCGAGGCTTCAAGTTGTTTGGGGGAGCATTGAGTGTCCACTAGGGATATGAGATTTTGCTTATACAGCATTTCTAAAACGTGATTCGTCTCCTGCTGGAATGGTAAACGCCGTCCATTGATCGCTGGATCAGCACAACTAATACCCTTATTGAGTTTGGTTGCAGCAAGGTGTGTTTCAGGGTTAAAGAATCGCAGCGAGGGTATACGAGTCAATGTGTACTGTTCGGTGAGGAATTGTGTCCCATCATGGAGAACTCCGAGCGGGATATAAAACAATGTGTCATCTGGGCTATAGACGATGTGTTTGACTGTTCGACTGAGCTGTTGTTTCACTGGGCGAACGAGTTGGTCGTACAGAAGCCGAGAGGGGTCTCGATAAAAGTCGGTGTAGTCGTTGGACAAGGCAAGTCTGAGTTGATCGATCGTACGACTGAATTCCGCATACGACAAGGTCGTGGGAATATACTGAACCCCGTTGTCGGTTAGGAGGAAGATGCCAATCCGATCTTTACTCACAAAGTAAGCTAACACCGCGGTCTCCACTCCCAATTCTGATTGCAAAGCTCGAATGTCCTGTTCGGTCATCGTTTTACTCACTGCAACATTCCGGATTTGAAGCTGACGGTGAAGCTTTTGCCTTTGATCCTTCTGTAGGCTGACAAGTTGGAGGTATTTGTTCCAATGATCTTTTGTCTCCAGGCCTTCCGCTTTTTCCTGCTTCCAGCGTTCTGCCATATTCTGAATCTGGTCTGCTTGTGTGCGTTCTTGAGAGATTAGCTGAGCATAGACGGTCTTTTGATTCTTATCCTCTCGAATGTCACTGAGAGTCCGGGCCTTATTGGTCTCCAATAAAGACAAGGCGGCGCTTGACTTCTTTTGATCGATTAAGTGATTGACATACGAGTTGATCAATTCGATATGATCGTCATCCAACTTAGCCCTGGCATGATCGCCGAGCACACGACCTCGTTGAATGTCGTAGGAAGCATAGGCATGAAGAAACATCTCTTCGGCTAAGTCCTGTTTGCCCAGCTTGGCATAGCAATCAGCCAGTTCTTTCAACAGATAGGAATAGGACCGGGATTGTCTCTCTTTGGGGTTAAAAGTCGGCACCGTAGGTTGCATGACATCCATCGCTTGCTCGCAGGACCCTTCTTTTTTAAGCATCCGGCCATAATTGAGAGCGACATCCCATTTACTCCGTCTATGACCAAGAGATTGCCCAAGGTTTTGAGCTAAGGAATAGGCTTCCTCGTAAATTTTTCGTGCTTCTTCCTTGAGACTGAGCCGTTGCAGATCATGGGCAATGTCATTGAGCAGCCCGACATAGTCATGTCGATACGGTGTCCCTTTAAGACTTTTCTTCGCTCGCATTCGCCACACCAATCCTACCCGCCGGTTTTTTTGTCCTAGAAGATTGGCGAGGCGCATTTCAAGTAAACCATATTCATAGGGATCGTTCATGAGTAGACCAATCTTATAGGCAAGGTGCGCTGCTTTGATCGCTTCTTGAACATTGTCCATATTTTGGAACACCGATGAGAGCCCACCGAGGCTGTTCATGATTCCTTGTAAACTGCCTTGCTTGTAGCTGATGGCCAATACTTTTCGATAAATGTCATACACCTCTTGGTCTTTACCTTGGGACATGAGTTTTCGGCCTTGCTGATCCAATTGCATGGCATGCAGAATGTTATTTTCATTCCAAGGGACTTGGATGCCATCAATGAACCCCTCAATCTCCTGTGTCAGTGAATCATCCGAAAATAAGGCGCTACTATTATTGACCCAACTGAATAAAAGTAGCCCCGGGATCAGGATGGATAGGCAGCTACTCAGCGCATACTGCGCCATAGGGGTATGTTGAGAGCGAAGGGCGCGAAGGCTCAAAAGAGAACAAAAGAGCCCAACCAGACCCCCGAAAATCCCTCCTGGCATAGCCAGTGTCAATGGTATGCCAATGAAGAGGTAGTCATACCAATGCAGTGTTGAAGGGAGTGGGAATGGAACCTCGTCAATTTCAACACGGGGTAGAGAATCAACCCAGTTTTTCTTCAGCTTGATCGTGACCTCATTCCCGGTATTGTCTCTGATGATAAACACTCCATTTTTGCCGGAAATGAATTCTCCATCTACCTGAATCATTGGTGGACGTATCAATCTGATCAACAGAATGATGTGTCGACCTTCAAACCCTTTGATGGGTAAATGAATTTTCATGAAATGCCCCTTTTGAGCACAACACGTGGTAACGTGTTCTTTCTGATGGCGAGCGATGAAGTATTTTTATCCCTATATCGGATTGATTGGACGGGGGTTTAAGTCTCAGGAGATTTGAGGTATGCAGAAGTGAGTTCCGTAATCTAGGTGGGTGGTTATGAGATTTGGGGGGACCCCTTTCTAAATTATATTGGTATGCGTAGGAAGACTATGGGTAAAGTTTCGTGTATGTTGGAAAATACGGTCCGCAAGGCCCTTTATCCAAGGAAAAGGTAATTCCTTTTGGTTTAGGGAAATTCAGCCGTCATATTGATTCTCAATCATATGCCCAATCTACAATGGAAGGCCGAAAGGTTTTATGAATTGACAGTTGCTCAGCTGTTTGAGCTTTTTCAGTTGCGCGTGAATGTGTTCGTTGTTGAACAGCAATGTGCCTATCCTGAGTTGGATGAGCATGACCGACATGCTGAGACTCGACATCTTTCTGGGCGTGATGAGTCTAGACAGTTGATTGCCTATGCACGGATTCTTCCGGCAGGTCTGAGTTTTCCAGAGGTGAGTCTTGGCCGGTTTGTTGTGAGGAAGGATGCGCGTGGTCAGGGGATTGGGCATAAACTTTTGAGTGAAGCGCTGAAGGAAATACACACCAGTTGGCCGGGGAGTGCCATTAGAATTTCGGCTCAGGATTATCTTCAAAAGTTTTATGAGCAATATGGGTTTACTCCGTTTTCGGAGATGTATCTTGAGGACGGTATTCCTCATATTGAGATGGTGAAAAAGTAAAAATGAATTGATAGCCCTTCTGTTATTTCGAGTAGAACGAGAAATCTGTTTTGGATTCGCCGATTAAAGAGAAAAGAAAATCAGATTTCTCCCTACGGTCGAAATGACAATTGGGGGGATTTCTTAGTATTCTGTAACTGTCCCCTCACGCATATTTTTAAAACTTTACCCAACGTTGATGTGCCATCGTTGTTATGATGTCGGTCTTGTCTTCATGCCTATGAATTCCCTCCCTCTTGGTAATCTCTCACTCGATAAGTTTCTGGCCGAGTATTGGCAAAAGAAGCCGCTGCTGGTACGTAAGGCCTTTCCAGGATGTAGGCCGCCGATTGCGGCGGATGAATTGGCGGGGCTTGCTTGTGAGGATCAAGTTGAGTCGCGCCTGATTATCCACGATGGGAATAGTGAGAAGTGGGATCTCACCCATGGGCCGTTTGCCGATAAGACATTTCGCACTATACCAGAGAGGAACTGGACTTTACTGGTACAGGCGGTTGATTTTTGGGTTCCTGAGGCGGCCAAATTTCTTGATCAGTTTCATTTCATTCCGACCTGGCGGGTGGATGATTTGATGATCAGCCTTTCCGGTGATGGTGGTGGGGTCGGTCCGCACTTTGATAACTACGATGTCTTTTTGGTGCAGGTGAGTGGGCGTCGTCAATGGGAAGTCGGTGGGATGTTTGATGAACAGTCACCGCGTCGGCCTGATACTCCCGTGATGATTTTAACCGATTGGGAACCCGAAGCGAGTTGGATTCTTAATCCCGGAGATATGCTGTATATCCCACCTCGAGTGGGGCATAGCGGGGTGGCTGTTGGTGAGGATTGCATGACCTGTTCGGTCGGATTTCGTGCACCTTCTCACGGAGATATTCTTCGGGAGTTTTCGGGGTTTGTCGGTGACAGATTGAGTGAGGAAGTCCGGTATGCTGATCCGGATCTTAAGCGCCAACCTCATCCTGGGCACATTACTCCTGACGCCTTAAAAAAAGTCCACCAAATCTTACGCCGGTATGTTGAAGATAAGGACCGAGTGGCGGAGTGGTTTGGTCGTTCCATGACCACGCTAAAATATCAAGAAGAGAATCCTGCTCTCGATGTCTATAGTCTTGAGGACGTTCGAAAGCATGTCGCTGAAGGTGGTGTGCTTATTCGAAACGAGGGCACCCGCTTTGCCTTTCAAGAACATGGAAATGAAACATGGTTATTTGTCGATGGCCGGTTTTATCAATGTCCGGAGACCCAGGTGGATGTAATCAAAACTATATGTTCGATAAGAGAGGTGTGCTGTGATTATTTTTCCGAATCCGACGAAGATCTTTCTCTCCTCTTAGACCTGCTCAATCATGGGAGTCTGTATCTCTCTGACTGATCTTTTGAACAGCTTCTTGTGTCTTCTTTTTAATCCTTCGAACAATCCTGTATGCTCCCGTAGAAAATTATTTCAAAAGACTCTCTCCTTGAGCGTTTGCGCTTTGATTGGTGCACCCTGACCATCGGAAAAAAGATTCAACATTTATGAACATTTCCTCACCTTCCCCTCTCTGCGGTCTTCTCATCGCGCAATTCTTTGGGGCGTTTAATGACAACGCCTGGAAATTGATGGTGGCGTTGTTGGCCATGAAGCAGTTGGCTTCGCAAATGGGCGCAGGGCCAGAGTATGAGTTGGCGGCTCAAGCCCAAACGACTCTGACCTTTGTCGTCTTCACCCTGCCACTAATGGTGGTGTCGATTTTTTCCGGGGTCTTTGCTGATCGGTTTAGTAAACGCTCGGTCATCGTGGTGATGAAAGCCCTAGAAGTTGTGTTGATGGGCTTAGGCACCGTGGCGCTCTTTGTGAATCCTGAGGGAGGGCTGTTGCCCTTACTCGTTCTAGGAGCGATGGCTGTACAGAGCGCACTGTTTAGTCCGGCGAAATATGGCATTTTGCCAGAGCTGCTTCCGCATGAGCGATTATCAGTAGGCAATGGACAACTGGAACTTTGGACCTTTCTTGCCATCATCGGCGGAACGGCCATGGGCGGTATTTTGTTGCAATTAACTGGGGGCTCACCGTGGTTAGCCGGGGCAGTGTTGTTAATGTTTTCTATTGTTGGGTTGGTGTATTCGCTGTCCATTCCGTCCGTGCCGCGTGCGCGGGCTGAAGGTGGGCTGCGCACCACTCTTCAAGGCGCGTGGGATGCGGTCAAAGCGGATCGCATTCTTCGTTTAGGCATTCTTGGGAATGTGGGGTATTGGACGGTCGCTAGTGTAGTCGGACAAAATATCCTGGTTTACGCGAAGGCTGTGTTGCAGCTGACGGATTCATTATCTGGATTACCGTTGGCCACCTTTGGCATTGGTGTCGGAATCGGGGCCGTGCTGGCTGGGAAGTTGTCGCATTCGAACGTGGAAGTCGGGCATATTCCTTTGGGTGCGATTGGTTTAACCTTCGGTTTGTTTGTCATGGGTACCCTAAGTCCAGGTCTCACAGGCACGTTAATCGGCATGGGGTGGTTGGGATTGTCGAGTGGGTTTATCGTAGTCCCGATCAACGCATTGATTCAATGGCGCGCCCCTGAAGACCGACGCGGTGCTGTTATTGCGTTCAGTAATATTTTTGTCTTTGGCGGGATACTGGTTGGATCATTGGCTACTGGCGCGTTGGCGTTTCTCGGGCTGAGTGCCAGTGCCATCATTCTAACAGCCGGAGTGGCGACTGCCGGATTAACCGGTTGGGCGATGTGGATTATGCCGGAAACGTTTATTCGCATGGTGTTATTTCTGGTCACGCATACGTTGTATCGACTCCATGTCGTCGGGCGCGACCATGTGCCAGATCATGGGGGAGCCTTGCTGGTCCCCAACCATGTCTCCTTCGTGGATGGGTTGCTCCTGTTGGCCAGTGTGGATCGTCCGGTTCGGTTTATTGTTGATCGGCAGTACTACGAACAACCTCTCTTGAATTGGTTTGCCCGAATTATGGGGGCCATTCCGATATCATCGGCTGGAACACCGCGGGAAATATTATCGGCCCTCAGAGATGCCGGTCGTTTTCTGGATGACGGCGAACTCGTGTGCATTTTCCCCGAAGGACAAATTACGCGAACAGGAAATCTTCTTCCGTTTCATCAAGGGTTCGAACGGATTCTAAAAGGTCGGGATGCACCGGTAATTCCGGTTCATCTCGATCGAGTGTGGGGCAGTATTTTTAGTTTTATTGGTGGCAAATTTCTGACGAAGTGGCCCGAGCAGATTCCCTATCCCGTGACTATATCGTATGGCACACATTTACCGCCCACAATTACAGCTGCGGAGGTGCGAAACGTCGTGCAAGAGTTAGGCGAGCAGGCCTGGGCGTATCGCAAGGTCCATCGACGACCGTTGCATCATGTGTTTGTTCGAGCCGTGCGGCGGCATCCCTTTCGCTTTGCCTTTTCTGACTTGACTCGTCCCAAAGTATCCTGTCTTGAATCCTTAATTGGGGCCATTGCCTTAGCCCGTGCGTTTCGTCCACATTGGAATCATCAGCACACCGTGGGTATATTGCTTCCACCCAGCGTGGGCGGAGTGTTGGTCAATTTAGCCGCGACGTTGTCCGGACGCACGACGGTCAATCTGAATTACACCGCTGGGAAAAGCGGGATGGAATCCGCTGCGAAGCAAGCGCAGTTGGAAACCATCGTCACGAGTCAGATGTTTATTGATAAAGCCGATCTTGAAATCCCCGAAGGGGTGAAGATTATTTGGATCGATGAGGTGCGAAAAACTATCGGGACATCTGAGCGTATCACGGCCTTGGTGCTC
>CAYMQW010000069.1:0-8564 GCA_964392595.1 uncultured Nitrospiraceae bacterium | reverse complement strand
AGTACGTGAGCACGGCAAAAGGGCGACCTGCCTACGCGAAGCCGCTTCGGCAGGCTATGCTTGTCAGCCGTAGCTTTAGCGAAGGCTGGCGGCTTTTTTCAACATTCCCCTTCACGGATGACAATTGACGAATTCAGGGCCCATAGCTCAGTTGGTTAGAGCGGCGGACTCATAATCCGCTGGTCCCAGGTTCAAGTCCTGGTGGGCCCACCAGCCTTCGCCAAGGCTTCGGCTGGCAAGCCTGAAGAGAAGTAGCCTTAGCATCAAGCGCGAAGGCGGACTGGGTCGAACTTTCTCGTGGACTATCTGCCATCTTTGATCTTTTATGGTGAGATTCGGTAATGTATACTTTCGTTGAAACAGACTTCTCCCTTGTAACATAGAGGTGTACTTGAACGCACAACTGTCCCTCCTGGTTCAGCTTCAACAGTTCGATCTCACCATTCATCAACTGGATGACCAACAACACAAGATTCCGGTTCGTATCCATGAAGCCCGTTCTGCTTTAGATCAGGTTAATTCGCGTTTGGAAGGCATTAAGACGGCACTAGAAAAGGTCACGGCTGACCGACGCAGCGGTGAGCAAGATCTTGATGAGCAAGAAAGCCATGTGCAAAAACTTCGTACACGGCTCATGGAAATTAAAACGAATAAGGAATATCAGGCGCATTTATTTGAAATCGATTTAGCCAACAAAAAAAAGGATTCCTTAGAGGAACGAGTCTTGCTGGCTATGGAGCGTGGTGAGGAAAAGCAGAAAGAACTTGAAGAGGTTCAGAGGTTTGTTGATGACGCCACTCAATCTTTTACGCAAGAGAAAACGCAATTAGAGTCCAAAGCCATTGACCTTGATCGGGAACTCGGGGAATTGAAAGTCCAGAAAGAAGACGTCTTAAAGTTGTTGGACAAACCCGTGTATGCGCGGTATACAAAACTCAAGTCTGCCAATAAAGTTGTTGTGGTTGCGCAAGTTCGCAGTGGTACCTGTCAAGGTTGTCAATTACAAATTCCCCCTCAGTTAATCGCTGATGTCAAACGGGCGGATCAATTACTGACTTGTCCATACTGTTATCGAATTTTATACGCCGAAGATTTGCCTGGTACGGTGCCTGAGTTTTCCAATGCTTAAGAAGTTGCTGATGCCAAATTGCTTGTCCAAGATTAGACTGATCAACTTCGGGTATTCTCGACTAGACCAGATCTTCTGATCATTTTCTTTGAATACCCCACAACTATTCGCTTCAAATGATCGAACTATCTGACTCAAGGCAGCTCTCTCTCGCGACCATTCCTAATCTCTGACAGGATTCTAGCGGTATCCTTCACACCGATCGAATCAGCCAAGATTGCTTGTTTCCTCTAAAACGGCCTATAATTATTCATGGAATCATGGAGTGGGTGAGGTGATCGCTCGTTCTCGTTTGGGCCAAGGAATGAGAGGAAAGTCCGGACTCCAAAGGGCAGGGTGCTGGGTAACGCCCAGGCGGAGCAATCCGACATGAGCGCCACAGAAAACATACCGCCGAAGGCCTTGATCTTTCGAGATCCTTGGCAAGGTAAGGGTGAAATGGTGGGGTAAGAGCCCACCGCATTCATGGTGACATGAATGGCAGGGCAAGCATCACCCGGAGCAAGACCAAATAGGGGAACAAGTCGAACGGGTTTCTCATCATCCCATATGTAGGCCCATCGGGATGAAGATTGAAATCGTGATGTTCGGGGGAGGTCGGCCCGACCGAAGTTCTCGGGTAGGTTGCCAGAAGCCCACGGTAACGTGGGTTCCAGAGACATGATCATCCCCGTGGTTTTTTGAGAACCGCGGGACAGAATCCGGCTTATCAACCCACTCCATGTATTTCCTTTTTTGTCATCGCCAAACTGGAAATTATTCGTTCTAAAAAATGTCTCCAGGAGAATTTCTGTTTTTTTGAGTGTTGAATGGTTTGAAAATTTTCATATTTTCCTTCTACAATATGGTCATCCTATGAACTTCCAAAAACCAGGGGATGTTCAAAAAACATGTCCCCGTGCAGGCGGGGGGTGGGTGCTGCAAGGCCGCAGGCGCTCCCGGCCTTCGTAGCTACTTCGGCGGAGTAGGCTTGGCGCGTGGAGCGTTCCCGAGTGGGCACGGCAAAGGGCTAAGAACGCCGCTGACGCCATTACTCAACATTCCCTTTGTTTGACGAGGTGGGACCCCTTTGTTACCATAGGTTCTCCCTTCAACAGTATGAAATTATTGTCCCCATCGTCTAGCCTGGCCTAGGACGCCGGCCTTTCAAGCCGGCAACACGGGTTCAAATCCCGTTGGGGACGCCAATATACCCAAGGCCGCTGGACCTCGTTTCAGCGGCTCTTTTTTTATCTGCTATGAACCTAGGTCGAATCATGTCCATCAGGGATTACTAATAAAAGTAAGGGTTTTCGATTGTGAACACTGACCCCTCTTTGTACAAGGGGGAAGCCATACAGAATGGGTATGCCAGGAAGAATTGGCCACGAAATACGAACAGCATTACACCCTGTTTCTACTTTGAGCTGATACTGGAGGATGGTCATGTTTAGGGAAAAGTCTAAAAAAATTGGAGTAGGGTTGCTGTGTATCCTTGGTGTGGTAGGGGTCCTGCTTGGGGGGAATCCAGCGGCCGCTGCATGGAAATATGATTCATCCTGGCCGCCTATCGAATCAAACGTTGACATGATAAAGGGAAAAGATGGTGCGCCTATGATCAACCTTCCCCAAGGCGAATTTCTGATGGGAGCAAACGATGGCCCGAGCAATGAACGTCCTGAACATGCCGTATATTTTGATAGCTATTATATCGATCAGCTTGAAGTGACGATGGAGCGATATCAGCATCTTCTTAGATGAAACGTATCATGAATTTCCTCCTCTCTGGGATGATGGCGCGGCGTTTGAGGAAGCCAAGAATCGGCCAGCCGTTGGTTTGGCCTGGGCCAGTGCCAAAACCTATTGCGAGTGGGCGGGCAAGCGTTTACCGACGGAAGCCGAGTGGGAAAAGGCGGCTCGGGGAACCGATGGGCGTCGCTATCCCTGGGGTCACATGCAGCCCTTTGTGGATATTGCCCGGTACAACCTTGGAACCACAGGGTGGGTCAGTTATCCCACCACGCTTGCTTCTGTGACGAGTGGAACATTGTTCGTCACGGCTTGAAACAAGGCATCAAAAGCCCCTATGGGCTCTATCACATGGCGGGGAATGCCTCATAGTGGGTGGCTGCCTGGTACCAGTACACAAGTGTCGGAAGAATTGGATAACGAAGAGTTAAAGAAGGATTAGTGACCTCTCCAAAAGCAGCGTATCAACAGTAGGTCAGTCTAATCTTGAACAGGCTACAAGGGTGGGGTTTTGAGCCCATAGAGCCAGCGTGCGGTTTTCTTTCCAACGTTCTTCACGGTATGTTGAACGCGTGCCGGGATGAGGACTTCTTCTCCGATTTTTGGGCGAATGCATTGTCCACCCATTTCAATTTCTAGCTCTCCGGCGATGGCCATGAACAGTTCATCGGTGTCATGCCAATCGTCTTGCCAGATTCGACGTGCGTGATCAATCCACATTCCACAACTGAACCCGCGGGCATGCCATTGTTTTTCAATGTCTGATTTTTCAACATGTGCTGTGTTCACGGTACAGTCCTTTCTAGGTTTAAGCCCTAGCTGAAAAGTGGGGCATTTATGAGCACCCCGTGGTTGCGCCACAATTTCGGCAGACCAAACACATACCGTTTCGTACTAATTTAAACTGTTTGCACTCTGGACACGGGTCCCCTTCAAATCCAGTCTGATGGGCCGCATCGATTTCTGCGGTGTAGGTGACGGATGTCTGTTTCAATTCAAGTTTATGTGAGACTGTCCCGTTTCCTCGCCCACTCCCATGTTGCCCATTTTTATTACCTCGTCGTGAAGGAAACAGCTCGGGGCTGATGGTGGCCGAGGTAATGGTTCTCGGGTCAGTGGGTTCATCGTCGGTGCATACAGGGTCTTGTTTGACGGAATCTCCCCGAAGGTCTTCCTGCACAACTTGTTGCAGGTCGGTCCGGTCAAGATACGTGATCGCGAGTTCACGGAAGATGTAGTCGATGATCGAAGTCGACATTTTGATATGGTCATTCAGTTTGACGGGGCCATTAGGTTCAAACCGGGTGAAGAGGAAGGCTTCCACAAATTCTTCGAGTGGAACGCCATGTTGCAGACCCAAAGAAATGGCGATGGCGAAGCAGTTCATCAAACTGCGGAAGGCGGCCCCTTCTTTGTGCATATCCAGAAAAATTTCCCCCAAGGTGCCGTCTTCATATTCTCCGGTTCGAAGATAGATTTTATGTCCGCCAACATTCGCCTTTTGTGTATAGCCAGCTCGTCGGGTGGGAAGTGGACGGCGTTTAGCTAAATACCGAACCATGATGCGTTCCGTGATCTGCTGAGCCTTGGCCATGATCTCGTCAGAAACCTCTTCGGTCTGGATAATGTCACTGGAGCTACTCAGCGGTTGGCTGAGTTTGGAGCCATCACGATAGAGAGCCACGGCTTTGAGCATGTTTTTCCATCCCAAATAATAGGTATCCTTGACATGGCCGACCGTGGATTCTGCTGGCATGTTGATGGTTTTGCTAATGGCCCCGCTGATAAACGGTTGGGCTGCAGCCATGGTGCGAATATGAGCATCAGTGGAAATACATCGTTTCCCAATTCGGCCGCAGCGGTTGGCACAATCAAAGACAGGCAAATGCTCAGCTTGGAGATGGGGCGATCCTTCAACGGTCATCGTTCCGCAACAAAAGTCATTCGCGGCCAAAATTTCTTCCTGGACAAAGCCTAATTCTTTGAGCATGTTGAACTGGGGATCATTGAGTTGGTCATCCGTGAATCCTAAACGATCTCGACAGAAGTCTTCGCCCAGGGTCCATTTATTAAACGCAAATTGGATTTCGAATACCCCATCAAGTGTGGCTTCGATTCGTTCCAGGGCCTCAGGGTTAAAGCCTTTCGCCATCAGCGATTCATGGTTGATGAACGGTGCATGTTTCAATGTCCGTGTGCCGGTAGCATAGGTGATAATGTCGTGAATTTGTTCTTGGGTGTACCCCAGTTTTTTCAATGCGGGCGGCAGACTTTGATTAATGATTTTAAAGTATCCACCACCAGCCAATTTTTTGAATTTGACAAGGGCAAAGTCTGGTTCAATGCCCGTGGTGTCACAATCCATGACCAGCCCAATGGTGCCGGTAGGCGCAATGACGGTAGCTTGGGCATTACGGTATCCATGCGCTTCACCTAACTTAACAGCTCGATCCCATGTTTCTCGTGCCGCGGCAAGGAGGCCGCTGGGTGCCTCATGCTCATCGATACACTGGGGAGGGATAGTCAATCCTTCGTACGCGTCATGAGACGTCTCATATGTCGCGCGTTGATGATTGCGCATGACACGCAACATGGATTTTCGGTTCTTTGCATAGCCAGGAAACGGTCCGAGTTCTGCGGCCATTTCCGCGGAAGTGGCATAGGATTCTCCAGTTAGAATGGCGGTGAGCGTGCCCGTGATGGCTAAGGCCTTAGGAGAGCCATAGGGAATGCCTTGACGCATGAGCAAAGAACCCAGATTGGCATATCCCAGTCCCAAGGTTCGAAACATATAACTTTTTTCGGCAATGGGCTTGCTGGGAAATCCAGCCATGAGCACGCTAATTTCCAGGACGATCGTCCATAGTCGAATCGCATGCTGGTAGGCAGGAACATCAAATTCCCCTTCTGGGGTCATGAAGGTCCCCAGATTTAACGAGGCTAAGTTGCAGGCCGTGTCATCTAAGAACATGTATTCGCTGCAAGGGTTCGAAGCATTAATGCGTCCATCCTCTTGACAGGTATGCCACTCGTTAATCGTGGTGTCATATTGAATGCCGGGGTCCGCACAAATCCACGCGGCCCAGGAAATCCGGTCCCACAATTCCTTGGCTTTGATCGTGTTCGTGGGTTTCCCATCGGTACGTCGCGTTAAGGTCCAGTCTGCGTCCTGATTTAAGGCGTCAAAAAATGCATTCGGTACACGAATGCTGTTGTTAGAATTTTGCCCGGAAACGGTTTGGTAGGCTTTGCTATCCCAATTGGTGTCGTATTCATGAAACACAAAATGGGTAAACCCTTCTTGTGCGTAAGCATACATCCGTTGAATGTAAGGCTCGGGAACGGCGGAGTTACGAGCGGCCTTCAGGGCTTGTTTGAGCGAAGGATTTCGTTGTGGGTCGATTTCCACGGATGTCTGGTCGCCGGATTTGAGCTGGCAAGCCTGAAGAACCGCATTTAACCGTTGGGCACAGACTTTTGATCCTGTAACCATGGCCGCGACTTTTTGTTCTTCGATAACTTTCCAGTCGATGAACTGTTCAATGTCGGGATGATCGAGATCTAAACACACCATCTTGGCGGCCCGACGCGTCGTGCCCCCCGACTTGATTGCACCTGCCGCGCGATCGCCAATCCGCAGGAATGACATGAGGCCGGAGGATTTCCCTCCTCCTGATAAGGGCTCATTGTCACCTCGGAGTTTGGAAAAGTTCGTTCCGGTTCCAGACCCATATTTGAAGAGCCGGGCCTCACGAACCCACAGATCCATGATGCCGCCTTCGTTCACGAGGTCATCGGAAACGGATTGGATGAAACACGCATGGACTTGAGGGCGTTCATAGGCGTTCTTCGACCTGTTGAGTCGTTTGGAGCTGGGATCGACGTAATAATGTCCTTGCGAAGGACCAGCCAGCCCATAGGCACTATGGAGACCGGTATTAAACCATTGTGGTGAGTTCGGGGCCGCCATTTGTTTGGCCAACATAAAACACAATTCATCATAAAACGTGTGTCCGTCCTCATCCGTATCAAAATATCCATGGGTTTGGCCCCAATGGGTCCAACATCCTGCGAGTCGATGAAAGACTTGTCGAGCATCCCGTTCACACCCCATGAGCGGATTCCCATCGGTATCTTGGAGTGGGGCTCCTAGCTCATCAAATTGTGGAATCCCGGCCTTTCTGAAGTATTTTTGGGCTAAGATATCCACGGCAAGTTGAGACCATTGCTCCGGCGCCTGGATATCACTAAGCTGAAATACTACCGAACCATCAGGATTCCGAATTTCAGATGATCGGGTCGAAAAGGGAATGGTTTCATAGGGACTATGACCCGGTTGAGTGAAACGGCGCTTGATTTTCAAGCCAATACTCCTTTGCCTTTGAGGAAAAAAAAGTCAGGTCCTAACGGATCGACTGTAAACATATACCATGGCATTTTAGTGTACCATTTGCGAAAAACAGGAAGGAAGTAATCAATAAGGAAGCACAATCTATAGCGGTTACGGTAAATTGTCAATACTAAATATTGTGCTTTTAGATGTGATGATGGGGATAGAAGTGAATAGCCTGTGAACAAAAAAAACCTATACATTGTCAATGTGTTGCAAGGGAAATTATATAGTTATACACAGGGTGGTGAGGGATTATTTTTAATATCCACAGGCCTTCCTTCATTTTGCCTAAAGTTTTTTTTTGAGATGTCTTTCTGTAAGGGGTCATTGGCTTGGAAAAACAAAAAAGTGATGTTTGAAAATGGTGTCGGAGGTATCCTCATGGTGTGTCTCTGGCCGCTTGTTTCGTCGCTAGATATGGTGTGAGCATTTGCGCCCTCGTTTGTTTCGAGCGACGAGCGATAAGTCTCCTGTTTTCCATGAATCAGGCCTTTTCTTCGGGCATGCATGTCTTGAGTAAGGCCGAAGTGCTTCTTTCCGTCCTCGATTTTTCCAATCTAATCATACTAAACTAGTGAGTAAATGGTGGGGAACGCGGGCATGAAAACGAACTTCACTGAAGTTTTTAATAAAAGATTGTGAGGTGATGGGATTATGTATGTGTGGAGCAAGCAAATTGTTCTGACGTTATTGGTGTTGTTCGGGATTCTGGAAGCGGTCTTTTGGCTGACGTCAACTGGCGAAGAATCCACTGCACTCGTGACCCGAACCACCCGTTGGATGGCCTTGAACTATGTACTATTGTTGGCATGGGTGTTTGTGTGGATGTACGATCAAGCGCGAGTGCGGGGGAAGAACGTCTGGATTTGGATCGCCCCCTTCGTTATCGCCCCCTTGCCGACGTTAATGACGTTTGTGTTGGTGTTGCAACGCCGGGCCAAGTAAAGGGAGCTGTTGGAAAAGTCTGCCAGCGGCGTTCTCGGTCCGTTGCCATGCTCACTACACTAGATGTATGTTCCGCAGGCCCTGCGGCCTTGCTGGACGGGCCTTTTTCAACAGCCCACAAGATCAAGCGGGAATGGGTGAGACACGTTAGCCAATGAGGACGCGGGACTCAGGATATCGGTATCGGGCCGGAATGGTGGTTTGGACCGCGAACAATCCAATCAGCAATGGGCCAAACCGGCCCAGGAGCATGGAGACGATAATGACTAGTTTTCCGAAATCCGTAAGTAAGGCGGAGAAACTGCGGCCGTCCCCATCACCTAACGACATGCCGACAATGCCCATGGCAGAGGTGACCTCAAACATGAT
>CAYMQW010000068.1:6136-8566 GCA_964392595.1 uncultured Nitrospiraceae bacterium | reverse complement strand
GCCGCTGGCGGAAAGAAGCTCATCGGCGATTTCGCGTGGCCTTGGAACAAACCAGCTATGCTGAAGCGAAGGCCATGTTGACAGCCTTGGAGGGCTGGCTCCCCACCCTCAATGAGTCAGCGGCAGATTCCCTCCAGGAAGCCTTTGAGGCATTGCTCACGGTCCATTGGTTGCAGGTAGCCGGCTTTATTGCGCAAGACGCTCCACACCACGAATCCCATTGAAAGCATGTTCTCAACGGTGCGGGAATGCGAACGCAACATCAAACGGTATCGGGGCAGTCCCATGGCGCAACGATGGTTGGCCGCGGTGTGTCTCCATTGTGAACACGGGTTTCGAATCGTCAAAGGCTTTTGCGAGATCGCGGAGGTCATCCGCCATATCAAAGCGGAGCAGGCGGCTGTCCCAAAAGAAAAGGCGGCAGCCTGACAATGACAACCAGGAGCCACAACGTAGTTTCAATTAAGAACTTGACAAGTTCGTATCACTATCCTCGAAATAAGATTGCGATGACATCCCCGGTAGATTTACCCATTGTTGGAAAAGTAAAAATGTATGAAATTAGCAAAGAGGAACTCCTGAAATTTTGGGAGCGAGTGATTGATGAAACCGAATTGCAGGTTCAATGTAACGAACGTATGGAAGCCCTGATACCTGTAGGAAATGGTTTTGTGGTCAAAGCTTCGCAAAGCCAATACAACTCAACAAATGGATTTCTTGCCTTGGGTCAAAGAGGAACTCCGAGGAAACTGGGTGTGCCTGGTGAAGAACAGGCTAAAGTTGTCAATCGTTTGATAGATGCAGAGCAATACCGAGGTCAACATGTGTTAGTCGTGGGTGGGGGAGATAGTGCCATTGAGGCTGCGTTGGCGTTGGCTGATGAAACGGGAACTACCGTGACTCTTTCGTATCGAAGTGATGCCTTCAGTCGCTTGAAGCCGAAAAACAGAGAACGGCTTCAGGCAGCGGAAAGCCAAGGGACTCTCAATGTCATGTTGAAGTCGACTATCACCATGATTGAACAGAATGCTGTGCTGCTTGATCAAGAAGGGCCGTCCTTTGAGAAAAAAAACGATGCCGTGATCTATTTGTGCTGGAGGCATTCTGCCCACACAATCCTGAAAGAAATCGGAGTGATGGTTGGACGCACCACGGTAAGTTGCAAGCAAGGTAATCGCCTGATCTTCCACTTGCCATGGGGCTTGAATTGGTTTAGGGCGTGGTCAGGCGGAGATTAACGGTAACTCTCTCGGGGCTTGAGGTGAAGCTCCAAGCGACTACTATCCACAGACACGATATAGTGTTCCAAAAAACTCATTCCCAAGAGACCATCGGCTATGCCAGATAGGTTATTGCCTTGACCAATGATGGATACGGGAACATCGTATTGGATGGTGTCTCCAAGCCGTATGGAATCAATTGTGGTGACGGAAACGTTTATGATGCCGTTGGCTGTGTGGTATTCCCTTTCTGGGGTATCAGTATCCAGAAGTCCTAGGTCAAAGGCGATTTTCGAGGTCAATGCCGTTTCGCTTGCGCCAGTGTCAACAATCAATGTGGCTTCTCGATAGTCATTGAGTTCTACTTGAACAAATAATGCTCGGCCTTTTCGTGTCAAGGGGATCACCATGTCTTCCTGGACTGTTTCTGAGGATGTGGTATCGGACTCTTCGTTTTCGAAAATGATGTCCAGAATGCTTATGGTCTCGAGTTGCTGAAGTGCCGATCGGGCTTGGTCAGCAGATACGCCATTTTTTTGAAAATATTGAAGACCCAATCCGAACGTGGTTGTCCAGATGAAAAGGAAAATTGAAATTTTTATGATGACCTTACTCATGATTCAAATGACGCTACCTATGTTGAAGGGGGCCGGAAACGTTGTTTTTAATTCAATCAGTCTGTCCCTACTTTTTGTATCGGCCTGCATGAATGAAAGCGTGAAATGAAATCCGATCTTGTCGATCGATTGTTGAAGCCAAAAGAAGGTATTCCATCTTGATAAAATCGGTTCATAAACTTTCTCGTGGCCAGAGATGAAGTTCTTCTCGTTCTAGATCGATATCGATGTAATAGTGTTTCAAAAAACTCATTCCCAAAAGTCCATCTTTAAACCCATCCTTTATCCCGTCTCCAAATGAGACTCGCATATTATGCTGTATGGCATCTCCAATTCTGACAGTATCCAACCTATTTACAAAACTTTTGATAGGTCCATTGGCTGTGTTGTAAGTAGCCTTTCTTGATTCTGCTTCTGAGAGGTTGAGCGCATAAGCCATTTCAGACTTTATCGCAATGTCAGTGGCTCCCGTATCCACCATAAGTTTGGCGGTGTGATATTCGTTCAATTCCACTTCGACATACAGGTGGCTTCCTCGTCGGGTTGCCGGAATAATGATTTCATCTTCATTCAATGGATTAGAGTTGGGTTGA
>CAYMQW010000068.1:0-6126 GCA_964392595.1 uncultured Nitrospiraceae bacterium | reverse complement strand
TGTCGAGAAGACTGGTTTCCTGGAGTTCTTGACGAACAGACTCGGCGGTTTCCTGATTTTGAACGTGATGCCCAATAATAAAGAGGCCAAATCCAAAAACGGCTGCGATGCCAGAGATGACCACTGCGATACCGATGATGAGTCCACAAAATGTTTTCATTTAAAAAAAAATGGTTTGTGTGGGAAGTGAATTGAGAAAAACCTTACAATTTTTTATTCCTGGAATATGTATCGGTGTAATTGCTGGATGGGCTAAATGAGAGTTAGTGGAAAGAATAGGCAGATCGTAGAAAGTAGAAGCAACGGTGAAAGATCTCATTAAAATATGGTCAATGAGCTTACACTCTTGCCATGGTTTGCTGGTTTGGCTTATTCTCCCGCCCATGGCTGACACGATTTTTCAAAAAATTCTGAATGGCGAGATTCCTTGTCATAAGGTGTATGAGGATGACCAGGTGCTAGCTTTTTTAGATATCAATCCTGTATCCAAAGGCCACACCTTGGTCATTCCTAAAGAGCCAGCTGCGACCTTGGATCAATTGTCTGATGAATCCTCTGCGGCTATTGGGCGAATGCTCCCACGTCTGTGTCGAGCGGTCCTAAAGGCTACTGGGGCAAAGAGCTATAATATACTCCAAAACAATGGTGCCTCTGCCCACCAAGCTGTGTTTCACGTCCATTTTCACATTATTCCAAAAGAAGACAATGGTGCAGGTCTGGGCATTGGATGGAAACCCACAGCTATTTCCTCAGCTGCCGAACTGGCTCATGCCATTTCTAGCTCTTTAGATAGCTAATCCTTGCTGAATCTTTCATTTTTTCCTGATTCCTTAAACCTCCACTCTGATGATGTCGAACCTCGTACGGAGAAGGCTACCTATGTAGGATGGAACTTTGAGTGGAGTGTTTGAACATCAAAGCAAGCACAGTCGTGTTGGAGGTCTGTTATGAAAGGTATTATCAGCGTTGGATTGATCCTTTCCGCCACGATGCTTGTCCTTTCTGCCATAGGTCCTCTTGAGTGGCTCGTGAATTTCTTTGCGTTTCATCCTGTATCTGGCAATGACGTGAATCCTCGGGATGTTGACTCGACTATTCAAGAAGTCTTTTTTGATTCTTCCGATGGCGTAACACTGCAAGGGTTTTTTGTCCCTCGGTCAGCGTCAGATAGGGTCGTGCTGTTTCTCCATGGCAATGCAGGGAATGCCTCTCATCGGCTTCCAGATGCCGTTCGTCTCGCTAATCTTGGCACGAATGTTTTTTTGCTGAGCTATCGAGGGTATGGAATGAGTGAGGGGACACCAAGTGAACAGGGGCTCTATGTTGATGGGCGATCAGCGTTAGAGTATCTAGAATCTAAATTTGGCTTCTCTCCGAATCGCACGGTGATTTTGGGACGGTCACTGGGTTCTGCTGTGGCCATTGAGATTGCCCAGGAAAGGTCCTTGGCGGGATTGGTACTCGTTTCTTCCTTTTCTTCTGGGCGGGATATGGCTCGTGAACAGGGACTGTCGTGGCTGGCTTGGTTAACAGGAGAACCGTTCTTTTCCATAGAAAAAATTCCGCGTATCACCGCGCCAATGCTATTTATTCATGGAGAGCAGGACGACATTGTTCCCATAGGCTTGGGGCGAAAATTGTTTGATCAATGTCGTTCTCCAAAAACCTGGAAGACCATTCCGGGGGCTGGACACAATGATCTCATCCAACGGGCGGGTGCGCAATACTGGGAAGCGATTCAAGCGTTTCTAGGTTCAATGTCGCCACACTAGTTTGTTCAAAAAAAAACGGGGTGGCCTGCTTTCTCACAGGCCACCCCGTTCATGTATAGACTACGTGGTGATGCTTAAAATCGGTTTCGTCTCCCTCGGTCTCCGCCGCCGCCGCCGCCGCCGCCGCCACCGCCAAAGCCGCCGCCACCGCCGCCGCCGCCGGAACGTGGGGCCATGGGTTTGGCTTCATTGACCGTTAAGGTTCGCCCACCCATATCACTGGAGTGGAGAGCATTAATCGCCGCTTGAGCTTCTTCCTGTGTGGACATTTCCACGAAGCCAAATCCGCGTGACTGGCCGGTGTATTTATCAGTGATAACACGAGCTGATTCGACAGTCCCATGCTCAGCAAATAACGCTTCGACCTCTGCTTCCGTTGCGGAATACGGCAAGCCACCTACATACACTTTTGAACCCATGTGGTTCCTCCTTTGAAAATCATGACATTGTCTTGTACTGGGGAAAATCGAACGTTTGGAAGGTAGGGTCCGAGGGCGCGAGCTTGAGGCGACTCTGGGGCTGACTTCCGAATGAACTCCTCGGCAAAACAACATCGGTTACGGGTCTTATTCACGAACCTTTAACCGCTCAGACCCACGGCGCCAAAAGATCCTCACCCTTGTACCATAATTGTTTCGTAAAAGATAGTCAGGTTTCGGCATAGCCAAGGAATTATGTCCAGAAAACGAGAAAATTTGGTTTTCCAGTTTAGTCCAAAATGGGGAGAAATTAGCTTCGAATGGTGGGAGATGGCGTTTCTGGTGCACTATGAATAGTCTCTAGTATGTCCTCCTTGACGCACCTCTCGAATACTCCACTCCACGGTCTCGCGTAATTTTTTCAATTCCGGTTCATCATTTGACGCTCCAAGGCTTTGAGGGCTGAGTGTGCTCCACAATCTGGGGATTTGCCGATGGCCCAGACGATCTCTATTTTTACTTCAATGTTCAGGCCTGGCTTTTTCAAGAGTTCTAGGTACAGGGGCGTCAGATTCGTGTCTTCGGTGGCAGCTCCAATCCGTCCAAAGCTTTGTGCATCTGCGGCTTACATTTTTTCAGCGTGGTGGGGTTGAAGGACTGTCATGAGGGGTTTCTAGGTTCTAAGGAAGGAATGGGTAGTTTGGGCGCAAGAATGTCTTGCCCCCATGCTGTGAAGGTAAAGATCCCCCAGGAGAGTGCATGAATGGCAACAATTTCCTGACTGGCGATTGTGACTTTTAGCAGAAGAGGATTCACAATATTTGACCTATTTTGGTGTTCAAGGTTTTGGAGTTTTGTATTTGGTAGATTACACTGTATGTTTCAGTGTATCTCAGTTTTTCCGGGAATTCAGTAAGATAATTCACAAATATTGTTGATGGTCGAGACGAAAGGTGCGGTTTTTCACGTCCTGTGGTAGTTTCCGTTGTCCCCATCGTCCCGTTTCTGAAAAGCGGTAGAAATTTAGTGTGTGTGATACACTGCCTCATCGTTCTGAAATGGGTGTTTCCCCGTGCAACTCGCCGAATAACTCCTTTCACTATTCGCATTTTTTGGTTTTGAAATTGGCACGAACTGACTGGCCTTTTTGGGTGAAGAATGTCACTGGCCTGAGAAAGGGGCCATGAGTGTAGGAGAGATCGATTGGCTTTGATGACTTGGGGGGAAAGTGTGGCTCTGTGAATAGCCAGCTGTTGTGGAGGTAAAAGATTGTGGTGTTTCGAAAAAGGATGAAATGGTGAATATTTCTTTGCTTGATCGCGCGGCGGTGAGTTATCAACAGTCTTTAGTGCAACTTGTTGATTTCTGTCGTCGATTGGCGGTCTGGGTAATCATTGGACTATTGATCCTCACCGGGCTTCTCTTCGTGTATACCGTAAACAATCTGACGCTCGATACCAATCCTCTCAATTTGCTGGACCCCGATCTTCCCTTTCGGCAATTAGATCAAGACTTTGTCTCGGCCTTTCCTGAACTGGACAATCTGATTGTGGTCGTTATCGATCAAGGCACATCGGACGGTGCGAGAGATGCCGTTCGCCAATTAGAGGCGGATCTTAAGGGCCAACCTGCGTTATTTTCGTCAGTCTTCGATCCTGCTTTAGGCGAATTCTTCGATACCTATGGGCTGCTCTTTCTCAACACGGATGAGCTATGGAATTTAGATGAACGCCTCAGTAAATGGGAACCATTTTTGGGCACCCTCGTGCATGATCCCAGCCTTCGGGGCCTTTTTTCCATGCTGACCCTGGCATTAGATGAACAGCCGAATGCCGATGAACAAGTGGTGTTGGCCAAGGTCTTTGATTTGCTGAGTGAATCTATTGAGGCGCAAATTGCCGGCAAACCAAATTCGTCGTCTTGGAAAGAAGCCATGCTGGATGATATGACGAAACACGGCGATCCTAAGCGACGGTTTCTGCTGACCAAACCCCGGCTCGACTATTCGACAATGGAGGGGGCGGGTGGGCCAATGGAATTTATCCGGGAGCAGAGCAAGATATTGGAAGAAACATTTGAAGTACGTATTCGGATGACTGGCTCCATTCCCATTGAGACCGAGGAGCGTGAGACGCTTGCGCAGGGGGCGAGCCTCGCTGCGATGATGTCGATCTCCATGGTCTGTATCATTTTGCTTCTTGGGTTACGTTCCGTCCGGCTCGTCGGCGCGATGTTGGCAACCCTTATTGTGGGATTGATTTGGACCGGTGCCTTTGCAGTCTGGGCCATTGGATCCTTGAATTTTATTTCTGCTGCGGTTCCGGTCTTGTTCATAGGGCTTGGCATTGATTTCGGTATTCAATTCGGCATGCGGTATCGGGAAGCCTTTGATCGTGTGGGCCTTCATGATGTTGCTCTTCGTCAAGCCGCTGGTGGGGCAGGGGGAGCACTCACCCTTTCAGCCATTGCCGCAGCGCTAAGTTTTTTCTCCTTTTTGCCAACGGCTTACCGGGGCTTTGCGGAGCTAGGATTGATTGCTGGTGGAGGAATGTTTTTGGCCTTGTTCGCCAACGTGACATTCTTCCCCGCGTTGTTAACGGTCTTGCCCATTCGACGATCTCAATCTCAGAAATCCCGTGATCAAGTGGAGAAGGCAGTGAGGACTCAGGTCCCTTTCGTCCTTCGCTATCGAAGACCTATTTTGTTCCTGATGGCTCCTATCACCCTGGCAGCTGTCGCTGCGCTTCCATCGCTTCGATTTGATTTTAATCCTCTTCACCTTCGGGATCCAACCACCGAAGGCGTGTCAACCTTTCAAGAGCTTCTTGAAGATCCGGATACGTCGCCGTATGTCATCCAGGTGGTGGCTCCAAATCTTGCGGAAGCGAACGAGTTGGCGGCTCGTTTGAAACAATTGGATGCGGTTGATCGTGCGCTCACCCTGTCCAAGTTTGTCCCAGACGATCAGGAAGAAAAGTTGTCTATTATCGATGATATGGTCTTAGTGCTTGACCCGGTTCTCACACCCATTGATCCTCTTCCACCTCCCAACCATGCAGAAGAAGTCCAGGTCGTTCAAGATTTCAGACAACAGTTGGTTGAACAGGCCAAACCAATGTGGGGAAAGGATTTTGTGGCTAGCATAGAAACTTTGGCCACATCGTTGGATCGTTTTGGAACCAGTTCTGGATGGGCCCCTGACGCGTTGCAAGAGCTTCGTACACGACTGATTGGAAACTTTCCCACCTGGATCGACCGATTGAGGAAACTCATGAACGCGAGTCCTATGACACTTGAAGGTTTACCTCAGCAACTCAAGGACCATTATATTGCCAAAGATGGTCGAGCACGGATTGAGGTCTTTCCCGTGTTTAATGGGAATGACAACAAGAAGTTGCGACAGTTTACTCAAGAGGTTCAACAGGTTGCCCCTCGAGCTATAGGACCTCCCGTAGGGATTGTCGAGGGAGGGCAGGCGATAATAGATGCGTGCGTGCAAGCCACGACGGCGGCCATTTTGGCTTCTACGGTGCTGCTGTGTATTGTTCTACGACGGCTCAGGGATGTGCTGTTGGTGTTATTACCGCTCCTCATGACAATGGTCCTCACCGTGGCGGCATCTCTTCTGTTAGATGTCCCCCTGAATCTCGCCAATGTCGTCGCGCTGCCGTTAGTGTTGGGGCTTGGTATTGCGTTTGGGATCTATCTGATACTACGAAAACGTGAAGGGTATTCGATGACTCAGGTCCTACACAGTAGCACCTCCAAAGCCGTGCTGTTTAGCGCATTAACAACAATGGCTTCCTTTGGGGCGTTGGGATTTTCTCGCCATCTAGGTTTGGCGAGTTTGGGTATGTTGTTGACGTTGACATTAAGCTTGGCGCTAATTTGTGCATTGGTTGTTCTGCCGGCTTTGATTGGAGAGATGGAGGCCA
>CAYMQW010000067.1:0-8594 GCA_964392595.1 uncultured Nitrospiraceae bacterium | reverse complement strand
ACGCTCAGGGCCTCGCGTCTCCAAGCAACCGATGAATAAATGGCGACTCGAGAAACCCCAACGGATGGGGAAGGCTGAATTCAACAGTATTGGGGGGGGGCCGCATAAATAAAATTCCAAGAGAACCATCCATGAAACCTACCTCCGTCTAGGAAAGAACACACCTGGATTCCCGATTAAAAATGCCGGGAATGACCGATGGCATGAACAAGAAATTGGGCAAACTCGTTTTTTCACACGACGTCAAATTCTTGTTCATTGGAGGAAAAGAAAAAGGGTGTAGCTGCGACGCAAGGTTTAACACCAGCCATCTAACGTCATCCACTGTCGAGGCTTGGCCGAAGAAGGTAAGGGCCATAAAGCACGGCAAACATCAGGTAAGCCCCGCTCCACCCAACCGTGGCTAAGGCAAGGATTAGAGTGGTTGATCCGTCGATCATGGGTGCGAGTAACCGAAGCATCGCCCCAAAATTGACCAAAAGGTAAATCAATGCCGTCATGGGCCCCGCGTGCTTCTGCCGCGCCGTATGCCCCAGAGTCGCCCGAGTCATAACCGCCAGAGTCATGGTTCCCACCGCACCAGTTGTGAGTGCGTGAATCGCATTCTCCGGAGATAGCCCGAATCCAATAATTGACCCTCCAAGGATGAGAAACGATAGCGACAGCCACCCATACCCTACATGAAGAATCAACACGAGCGGCTCACGCCAAGTCCTCCAGCCATGCCAACGACTTAGCCGAATCAAGTTGGCCAACCCAGCCGCCACGAGTATCCATCCGGTAGCCATGTGCTGTGGTTGAATGATCCATGCAATGGCAGCGACGACCACAAGAAGGATTGAGACACCATCGAAACGGGAAAATGGTGCAGGCTGTTTGGTGATACCTCCCTCCTCGAAAAAGTCTTCAGTAAAACTGGGAGTGATTCGCCCACCAATAAGTGCCAGCAGGATCATCAACAAACCAAGGGCCATTCGCGTGGCAAGGTCTGTTTGGTGATCTCCCAAAGCCAACACATGAAACAGGATATTAGCTAAGGCATACAAGCTGATCAGCACTCCCATTGGCAAACGATTCCAGACTTGTCCGGCGATAATCTCTCGCCAGACAACCCCCGCCACCACGACTAAAAATGAACAGTCAACCATGGCTGCAGCAAAGCCTGGGAGCCATGGGCAAGCCAGACTCACGCGACCAGCCAACCATAATGTAAATAAAAGCATTAATGGCAAACCGCTAAGCGGCGGACGGTTGGTCCAATTAGGAATGGCGGTGAGGAGAAATCCGGTGATTACGCATGGCAGAAATCCGAACACCATTTCATGCACATGCCATTCCCGTGGAGGGTAAAGAAAATCCCAGTCAACGGTTCCGGCAAGCATCACGATCCAAGCGGGGACGGCCAGGCTGGCAAACAGCGCTGCACCAAGAAAAAATGGCCGGAACCCGTATGAAAAAAGCGCAGGCCCTTGATATGCGGGTCTATCCGTTGTTGTGTCCGTCATGGGGTTTTAGATCACAGCCGTTGTCGAAAAATTGGTATCGCGTAGATGGACCAAGCAGCACACTATCTTAAACAGGATCAAGGAGAAGCTAGAAAGCTGGAGCTGCTAGAGGGTAGTTAAGGAACGGTCACTGTGGCTATTAAGAGCACAAGCGCGTTTCGTTGTCTTCAAACGCAACCATCTATTTCCACTGGTTAGAAAAAACGACCAGCCAGTTACAGTTTTTCCTTAGCCTTTAATTCTTCCAAGTGAAGCCGGAGGCGCTGGCTAATTCACGGGGTTTCTGGAGGCCGGTGAAGCGCTGGTCACCGATGATCCACGTAGGGTAGCTCTTGATGTTATTAGAGGCACAGGGGGCGGTGAGGGGGCTGCCGCGCCCTCCTGAGCTGCATTCGACATAGGGCAGCCGCTTCGCTGACGACTTAAAAAGCTCTTTCTGTTCCTGGCAGCGGGGGCACCAGTACGCGCCATAGAATTTAGCCCCGGTGTCTGCCATGTGGATGGCCAGCGCCCGAAGCTGCGGGTCCTCAGGTCCGGCTGACGCATCAAACACTCCGCTATAGTGCATGTGCAGCGCGCCTATGATCAGCACGGCGACTATCGCCGCTTCTTTTACCGACGTTATCCAATCGAGAGGTTGCTTGACAAGGATGAGGATCATGATGGTGGTGAGGATGGCGAGCGACGCGAGGCAGTAAGGACAGGTCGCTTCGATTTCCATTACGGAAATAATGGTCAGATAGGCACTGATGGCGAAACCCCAGAGGGCGACGAAAATCAATAGTGTCCAACTGCCAGGCTTCCTCCGCGCACGCCAAACCAATCCTGCAATCACGACATAGGTGAGACAGCCCCAGAGAGCCATAGGAAAGCCAAGGAAAGTCGCCCAGCGACTGCTCTGCACGAGGTCACAACCGGAGCCCTCGCTGCAGAAGGCCGGGTGTGTTCCGAACGAGCCTATGTATGTGAGGTACGTCGTCAACAGGATTCCAGCCACCGCAAGCGCGAGCACCGCGATATGAAGTGGTGACATTCCCTTCGGCTCACGGGCTGGTGTGGTGCCCGAAGGGATTTGAGTCCCGCCCGTACTCACTACTTTTTCACGTTTTGAGCGTTTTCCCATTGTGGATCCCCTATTGAGTCATAATTTTTGTGCATCGTCTTGGGCTGGGAATTATTTGTGTGCCGGTACGGTTTGGAATTGTTTCACATGTTCCAAAAGCATCTCAGCAACTTTTCCAAGATCAAAGGGCCACGCATAGGTCAACGTTACAGCAGGATGTTTCTGGCGAAGCTCTACCATTTCCTGTGGGATTTCAAATTCTGAATGAGATCCGCCTGGGGTGAACATGGTGGATATTACGGTAATGTTTTTGGCGCCGTTAGCAATTTGTTGTTCAATCGCTTCACTGAGGGTCGGAGTACAGAACTCGTTATAGGCTGTTGAGAAATGGGTGCTATCTAACAAAGGCTGTAAGTGCGCGGCTAATGAATCAAGCCCAGCTTGATATGGTTCGGTTTCCGGTGTTCGCGGCCAGAGCCGGATTTTCTGGTCAAGGTCATGTTCCTCTTTGGACATCGAAGCCCCGGCAGCCTTTCGTTGTGCTTCCAAACGTTTGAGTTTGGTCACAAGATCCCCAGGGTAATCTTTGGGTATACCGCCATGGCCGATTAAAATGACTCCGCGTATTGTTTCCATTGTTCGCACTCCCATCTCAAAGCCCAACATTTTCCTCACTGATGTACCTGAAAATGTTCCTATATATCAAACATGATTGCGCGGCATCAGTTCCTTGGGGTGAGAATTCAGATAGGTTTGATCCTGTAAATATGGAACGTCAAAGATCTTAGCATAATGCCGAAGCAACAAGATGGGGGCACTCAGAGGCACCAGGCCATGGTGATAATTGTGGAGCACTTCATGTAATTTTGCACGAGCCCGGGATTTCAATAGTCCCTTCAGATGGCCCGCAATGTCTTGGAGTACGTTCATGTGCTTGCGAGCGGTGGTTTTGACCGCCAAGGCTTCCATAAATAATTGACTGTACAATTGAGCCAATTGCTGGGAGTTACAGGATTGAGCGTTGGCGACTAAATGACCAAGCTTTTGGTAATGGTGTCGGCTATGGGCCCATACAAGATATTTTTGGGAAGTATGAAATGCAACGAGTGCCCGTTTGGAGAGCCGTCTGTTCATGGTATAGGACTGCCACCGATGATAGGCAAATACTCGCTCGATAAAATTTTCCCGAAGGTGTTCGTCCTGAAGGCGGTTTTCTTCCTCAATAGGGACCAACGGGAACATCTGTTGAAACGCGTTGGCGAAGATTCCCTTCCCGTGCCCAATACGATGTCCTTCTCGGGTATACACTCGTACTCGCTGTGCCCCACAGCTGGGAGAATTTTTTTTAAACACATATCCAGAAAGGTTCAAAGATTGTAAATCTCGTAACCGTGTTTTGGCATAACGACGCATAACATTGGTGTTATCGTTGCCGGAACGAATCGTGATTAAACGTGGTTCAGTCAGATCATTGACTAAGCGCATCGACTCTCTTGGAGTGCCGAATCCCGCCTCGACTTCCGGGCAAACAGGAACCCACTCTACGTGTTTCCCGAGAATATCCACGAGAAATTGGTCGCGTTTATGGCCCCCATCGTATCGAACGGGTTCACCCAGTAGGCATCGACTAATGCCGAGTCGAAGGGGTTGTGATTCTCTTAAAATATGTAGGGAGTGTCCGGTCATTGGTGCAACAAAAAGATGAGTCCTTAGATTTGCTTTTCTTCGGCGAGCATTTGTTCGCTCACACGGATAATTCTTACTGCTCTGACATCAGCAAAGGTTTTGACCTGCAGTGTGACGAATTTTCCGATCTCACCTCGTATCATGGCCACTACCTCCCGGTACGTTTTCCCTTTGATGGACTGGCCATCAACTGCCAGAATTTCTTGCCCATGCATGAGCCCCGCCTTGACTGCCGGTCCCATGGGATGTGTGGCTCGGATAAAAAGGCCGGCAGGATCACCAACGCGTTTGGCAGTGAGATGGAGCGCGACACCAATGATACCGGGTGGGGGTATCATGGGGTCTGACATGTCACCGTGGGAATTTCCCTGATTCGGGTAACCACCTTGGGCATGACTCATTACCGGTGCCAAAAGGAGCAGGCCTAGGAGGATTCCCAAAAAAATCCAACCCTCCAGGAAGGCGGATTGGTCAATGGCTATGGCGGTAGGTCTTTTCCGTATTCTCATTATTTTCCCTTCTTTAATTTGTCCATTGTAGTTTATTCTAAATTACTGCTTACCTTTGAATCGGCATTAAACCCCTCACGGCTGACTCCGACGCGGCCAGCGTCGTGAAACACCGCTTTAAAGATACTCACGATCTCGTAAAACTTTTCTAACGTCGTCCATTCCGCAAAGCCTGTGGTATGGTGCGTTGAGTGCGTTTGCCTTCAGGGCTTCCATCGCCAAGTAAATAATGATCCAGGATGACGCGATGGCTACTGGCCTCTAAATCCTTGGCAAATTGCCAGGGATCATGGAGTGGTAGCAAGGGACTCACGGTTGCAACGGTGTGGAGCCCTGCGGTTCGTAAGGTCTGAAGGGCGTGAATGCGGGACTCTGGGGAATACGCGTGGCGTGGAAAGGGTTGAGGCAATGCCGACTGGTCTGTCTCAATGGTGATGTGGATGCGTAACTGGCATTGTTCATGAAGTTTTTGCAGCACTTGAAGGTCGTCGATAACCAACGGTGTGTGTGATTGGATGACCAGCAGGTCCGGGGGCCGCGCGATCATTTCTTCCAAGAGGTGTCGTGTTCGGCGCGTTGTGCGTTCTTGCGGGGGATAGGGTTCCGTGACACTCGACATAAAAATGTTAATGGGTTTTGCCTCGCCAGATTTTGGATATTTCAACCGATCGTATTGCATACGATAGGCTTCAACTACGCTCTCTTTGACATCCAAAAAGCTCCCCCACCGACGTCCCTGTAAGTGATACGGATTCCATTGCGCGTAGCAGTACAACCCGCACAGTGAATTCCCAAGCGCGCACCCACGGTACAGATTAATTGTGTGGGTAAAGCCTTCGCCCAGGAATCCGCCTGTGGGATTCAAAATGGTCTTGCAGGGAATCTCTTGAATTTCCATGACCAACCACCACTATCCCTTGTTTGTGGCATTCACCATGCCACTTACCACACCAATCAAACCTTGAATATGACTCCAGGGTGACTTTAGACCTCTAGCCCATTCCCATGCGGCCTTTGTTTCTCCGAACCGTACCCAAGCTTCTCCAATACCGCGCATGGCCCACCCATGGAGCACTTGTTCACTCTGGATGCGATTGGCAGTGGCTATGGCTTTTGGGAATTGTCCAGCAGTAGCTTGAAGGGTAGCCAGCTGACTTAGTGCATAGGAAACTAAAGCGGGTTCCTGTTTTTGGGGGACGATTTTCTCGAATGCTTTTTCCACGGGAATTAGTTCGGAGGTTTTCCAAGGTCCCATTCTAACCATGTCCTGGGCGAAAGACCCGAGGGTAAAGACTCTATTTCTTTCAGAGTCAGCGCTCTTTAGATACTCTACTGCCATTAAAAACAGGTCCTTGGCTTTTCCTTCATTTCCCAAACTGTGATACGCATTCGCAATACTACGAAACGCAAAAGCCTTTTTTGCTGGAGAGTCCATCGTTCGAGCAATCTCCAGTGCTCTTTCAATCAATGGGAGAGCACGACTATGGTGTTTAGAGTCTAGTTGATGAAGTCCAATGGTTAAATATGCATCAAATTTTTTGTCTGTTTCTTTCTCTGCTTGAGCAAAGGCAATCACCTGAGCGAGCATCTCTTTGGCTCGTTTGGCATGTCCAAAGCGATCTTGCTCATCGGCTATGTAGCTAAGAGTCGAGATTTTTGTTTCAATATTCTGTACGGTATTTCCTACCTGCCAGGCTTCTTCAAGGATCTTGGTGGCTTCAGAAAGATGGTTCAATTTAGATTTGCCAGAGGCAATAAATTGTAACATCTGTGCGCGAGAGTTGGGCTTCTCAATGGAAGCTACCATATGATAGGCCCGATCATAGATTTTAGCAGCCTTAGCGTATTTTTTATCTTCTATTAAAACATATCCAATCTTTATCAAAGCATTAGTTCGCCAAGATTGAGATTGAATCAAATTGGCAATTTTAATGGCTTTTGGCACATCTCCTACTTTTGTCAGCGGGGCCACAAAATTAAGCAAATGCACATCTCTTCTTTTCTTTTCAATAGATAATGCGGCAGCTAAACCGGCTTCCAAAGTCCGCTTCCCATCTTCTAGAAATCCGTTATAAACCTGCGCGGACACAACAACAAAAAGTTCATAGGCCAGGTGGCTTTGTCCACCTGCAACGCGTATGGCTCGATTGGCCGTTTCCCTGAGGCCGCGTTGGTCTCCCAATTTTCCCTGAATTTCCGCAATGCGGCCGAGAGAAGAAACTTTATTCTTTTGAGCCCATTTGAAATTAGAATCAATTTCCTCATCAGGGATATCGGGAATCATGGCACTTGCCTCTGCCAGAATCTTTTTAGCGGTAAGGTGCCCCTTCAACCCTTCAGGAGTTTCAGCAAATGCTAGATGGCAAGGGACAACCAAGAGGAAAAAGAAACAGGAATAGCCTGCCATTGAAGAAAAGGAGGGACGAAAGCGGGTCCAAATTTGCAAAACTAGCAATGTAAAAAACCTGCTTACTGTAAAACAGCCGCCAGTAGATTACTCACCGTTTCTCCACCACTTGATTTCACGTAGTTCAGGATAACCGGAACGAATTGATTCACCATCTCTGGTGAAAGCCCGAGTTGCGAAAACGAACTGGCCAGCCCAGCTAGTCCTTTGAGACTGTTACTCTCACCTCCAAACATGGATGTTGCACTGCCAAACATCCCACCCAGGCTGCCCTCTTTCCTGGGGACGGCCTCCAAGAGGCTACCCATATTCGGTACGGCGTTGGCCACCTGGGAAAAGTCTTGCGCACTGAGTTGTTCTTTGGCCAAATTGAAAATGGAGCCAGCTCCCCCTTGGGCTTGTGATTCGGTCACCCCCAGTTGTTGGGTGAGGAGATTCACGAGGCTTGTCTCTTGCGCGAAGAGAGTGGTGTTGCAGAAAAAGAGAGAAAAGGCCATCAAAAAGATTATTGTTACAATGAAACGAGTGCTTGACATGACACGCCTCCGTTTTTGTACATGGGAAAAATTGGGCCATGGGTATCCCATGCTTCTGCAACAGAGTACCATATTTATGGAGATGAAACTGCGATTTTCAAAAGAGGTGAATATGGGCGTGGTGATCCTCGTGGGCATGTGGTTTTTAATTTTTTCGGTCCCTTGGTGGACCTCCACAGGTGGAGGCTGTCTTCCATTCTGAGGTCAAGAATGCTGAGGCCGTATCGAATTCGGCGTGTTTCGAGAATCTGGCCCATCTTCAGGATGAAATGGAAATGCTGTTGAAATCGGTGTATGTCAAACAATTTCGAGAAACAATTCGCTGCGGTCGCTGACCGCCTCAATTCCGGAAGCCATCAGTCAAATCGATGAGCTCAAGGCCGAGATTGAATCCCTGTGAAGAGAAATCCAACATCAGGTTCGCGTAGAAAAAAGCGCGGAATTTATTGCTCGGGATGTGTCGAAGAATCCTGATGGCCCTTTGACACCATGCAGGCGAACGGAAAAAGGCGGGTATTGCGAGACCCTCGAACGGTATTACATAGCCAAAGCGGCGAATCTGGCTAATCGAGGGTTTCTCCAATCGCTCGAGTGCTATCGGGAAAAAGGAATCTATTGAGAGACTCAATCTGCTAGCGGGAAAACTTTGAATCAGTCAATAGCTCTAACAAGGTTATTTCCTACCTCTTGACACCCTATGGTCGGAACACACTCGCCTTACCTGGACACACAACCGTGCGTATGGTTTTCCCGCACACGGCTTTCCGATGTTCTTCCTCCAGAGGCATGCGTCTGTTAGCAGGCAATAGCCAAATTCAGACTTGGCCTTCCGAGATATTAAACCGGCAATAATTTAGCGTGCATTTTTTGCTCTAAAACCCTTATTCC
>CAYMQW010000066.1:3818-8627 GCA_964392595.1 uncultured Nitrospiraceae bacterium | reverse complement strand
AATCACGACCCACCACATCTAGTACGGTTGGGCGCTAACCGGATAAGCACGGTTGCAACTTCAAAGTTTGGGTCGCCGCCTCTGTCGTTTCATTATTGATCCAGGGCGCACCGGATTTGCACGAATACGGATTTCAAGGCGGGTCAGGACTTATGACGCGATCCTAATGCCTCGGATAAGGTCAAAACCTATGCCGAAGCCCAATCCCAACCCTGGCAAGACGGCTTGAGCTTCAATTTTGTCAATCTCCACTTGTCTCTAAGTCCTGGAACCAATTCCGCCCTCATTCCCCATAGTACCCCTATTTTTCCCTCTATCCCATCCTAAACCGGCAATATTACAAATTCGAAGACCAACGGAACTTTAGGGTAGAACGCTTCCCTGAATTCTACAGGGGCGCATTGTCACCTTGGAAGGTGTCCCAAAAACATTTCGTCCATTATCTTTTCAGTTGCATCGACACAGGTCCTATGCTAGGCTTATTGAATCGATGGATGACGGCGGTCCTAGACGAGGTTCTCGTCACCAGCTTAATAACCTTCAAACACCTCCCTCACTATTTTTCTACTTTTTTCCCACGACATGGCTGCTATTCACCAAAGGGCTTGGTTTTTATACATATTTTTGCCCTCCTGCCTTTGATCCACCCCGCCCTTAATTGAATATATGGAATTATTTGCCATCCTGATTTGTTTAATCCTATCTGGGCTGTTCTCAGGGGCCGAGATTGCGTTTTTCTCAATCACCGAAAGCCGTCTGCAAACGATGGTTGAGGAAAAAAAACGAGGAGCCTCAATGGCTCTTTTTCTCCGTCAAAATCCGCAAAGGTTGCTCTCTACTATTTTGATTGGGAACAACGTCGTCAACCTGACAGCGGCATCATTGGTGTCGATCATGGCCTTTCAGTATTTCGGGTCAACCGGAGTAGCTGTCGCAACCGGACTCCTCACGATTATTGTCCTCTTGTTTGGAGAAATTATTCCTAAGACCCTTTGTGCCAAACATGCTGGCCCTGCCGTCCAAATTCTCTCACACCCCATCTTTTGGGTCCAAAAAGTGTTCTCCCCTATTCTGTTCCTTCTCGAACCACTCATAGAAAAAATGACTGGAGGCCGAGGCCTGACCGTGCCCTTTGTCACGGAAGAAGAGCTTATGATCATGCTAGAGGCCGGAGGCAAAGCCGGAGTATTGGAAACAGAAGAAGTCAAGATGATTAAAAATGTTTTTGAATTTACAGATCTCACGGCAGAAGATGTGATGACGCCACGAAATTATGTATTTGGATTGGATTACCACCTCACACTCGGCGAGGCGAAAGAAGAGTTGTTCAAATCCAAGTATTCTCGAATTCCGGTTTATGAGGACGATTTGGACAACGTCACCGGCATTCTCTATCGTACGCATGCGTTAAAAGAACTCGCTCAAGGGAATCAAAGCAGTGTGTTAAGAGATCTCTCACGACCACCGCTCTTTGTTCCTGGCGCGAAATCGGCGGATGATCTTCTCAAACAATTTCAACAAGAGAAACGCCACATCGCCATGGTTGTGAACGAATTTGGTGGAGTGATGGGCCTCGTTACCACCGAAGATTTATTGGAAGAGGTCGTCGGGGAAATCCTGGATGAGACGGATATTTCCGAAGAACTGATTAAACGAATCGGGAAAAATCAGATCCTCGTCAATGGCCGAACTGAGGTTCGAAAAATCAACGAGTTCCTCAACGTCGAACTGAATGATGAAGAACAAAACACAATCAGTGGGTTAATCCAACAAGAGTTGGGCCATATTCCGTCGGTGGGTGAAGAACTTCGGGCTGATGGATGTCACCTGATCGTCCGAGACGCTGATGAAAAAACAATTAAAAGTGTACAAATTCAAAAAATCGAAGCGCCCACGGCTGGAACACCTGAAGAAGATACCGAAGCCTCCCCTGCCTTGCCGTTAGAATAAAATTTGCAAGCAGGTTTTCGTCCCCGCATATAATGTTCGCTTCTGACAAGTAGGACAAAAAAAGCAGAAAGCGGACGCACCCTTTAACACGTCACCTTCGAAAGAGTGTGTTGAACACTCAACACTCATGTGACCCCAGTTCGGTTTTGCCAGACGGACCCTTTGCCTTTGAGAAAAAGCCGCGTCATTCTCGACATACTTTATCGGGAATCCAGGTTCGTCATCTTTTCGTACAAGTTAAGGACCCGATCATTGTACAAGGTTTGAAAATTCTTCCTCATTTAAAATCTGAATTCCCAACTTCTCAGCCTGCCCCAGTTTTGATCCGGGATCGGTTCCTGCCACAACGTAATTTGTCTTTTTACTCACACTGGGAGTCACCCGCCCACCCAGTTGTTCAATGCGCTGTTTTGCTTCTTGTCGAGTGTATCCATCCAAGCCACCAGTCAAGACAATACTTTTTCCTGTCAACGGTTTCACTCGTGTCACATCATCAACGGGGATTTCTTCAACGATGACCCCTAATTCCTTCATTCGAATCAGGACGGATTGGTTTCGAGGTTCGGCAAAAAATGTCACCACACTGTGAGCAATTTCAGGGCCAATTTCATGAACTTGCAAAAGAATTTCCTCGGTAGCGGCCATCACATGTTCCAATGCCCCAAATTGGTTTGCAAGTATTTTCGCAACATGGCTACCAACATTGTGAATGCCGAGACCAAAAAGAAAACGCTCCAAGGAAGGAGTTTTGCTTTGCTCAATGGCCGAAAGTAATTGCGTGGCGGACTTTTCGGCAAATCCTTCGAGCGTGAGAATTTGCTCTTGAGTTAATCGATAGAGATTAGACAAATCCCGAACGAGATGTTGGTCCACCAGTTGTGCGACCGTTTTTCTTCCAAGCCCTTCGATGTTGAGCGCACGCTTGGAAGCAAAGTGTTCGATACCGCCTTTGAGTTGTGCAGAGCACACAGTTTGACCAGTACAATAATAAATGGGGCCTTCTTGCACAACCGATGACTCACACACCGGACAGTGAGCTGGTACCATAAACGGTTCACCTCGTTGTTCCCCTGGAATCGGAACTCGCTCCACGATATCGGGAATCACATCCCCTGCCCGTTCGACTTTAACTGTATCTCCCACTCTCACATCTTTGCGCGCGACTTCCTCCACGTTGTGCAATGTGGCACGACTGATCGTCACGCCACCGACTTCAACCGGATCCAATAATGCAATTGGGGTCAACGCGCCGGTCCGGCCCACCGACACGACAATATCTCGCACCTTCGTCAATTCCTTGCGAGGGGGAAATTTAAAGGCAATTGCCCATCGAGGACTCCTGGACTTTTCCCCCAATCGGTCCTGAAAGGAACGGTCATTGACTTTGACCACAATCCCATCAATTTCAAAAGGCAGGTGATCTCGCTTCCTTGCCATGTCTTGATGAAACACCATAACCTCATTGATAGAGGCACAGAGCTGTCGAAGAGTTGGAATGGGCAACCCCCATATCCCAAGAGAAGACACCGCTTCCCAGTGAGATGAAAACGGTTCGCCAGAAGAAACCATGAGGTCATAACAGGTCACCACAAGAGGGCGCGTGGCGGTCAGGCGAGGGTCGAGTTGCCGCAATGATCCCGAGGCCACATTTCGAGGATTGGCAAAGGTCTCTTCACCACGTTCAGTCAGCCGACGATTTAACTCTTGAAAATCAGGCAAACGTAAATACACTTCACCACGAACTACGATTCTTTTTGGCAATGTGGCATGTTGCTGCAAATGGAGAGGGAGGGACCGAATCGTGCGAAGATTGACGGTAATATCTTCGCCCGTGACGCCATCTCCACGCGTTGATCCACGTACAAAAACCCCCTCTTCATACACCAATTCGACGGACAACCCGTCATATTTGGGTTCCACCGCATACTGAACGTGATCCACCTCAAGTTCGCGCCGCATGCGCTTATCAAAGGCCTGCACATCATCTACATCCAGAACCGAATCCAAACTCAGTAAGGCCCGGTCATGTTTGACCTTAGAAAATTGGTTGAGTGCAGCCCCCCCAACGCGTTGCGTCGGGGAATCCGAGGTGAGCAGGGCAGGATAGTGTTCTTCTAATTTTTGAAGCTCTTTAAAGAGCCGGTCGTATTCGGAATCTGAAATGTGAGACGTACCGAGAACATAGTACAGATGGTCATGTTCATGAATCTGTTCTCGCAATTCAACGATTCGAGTCTGATTTTTTGGATGAGAGTCGAGCGGAAACATGTCCACAGACAAAACTCTTTTCTGCTCTTGACGATTCACGACCCTTGAATAAATTGGGAAGCGAAACTACGAATTTCGTGGCCGTTTAGAACATGAAAGTGTCGCAGGCGATTGACGGTTTGCCCGGAAAATCGTGAAAGGGGAATGGGGATAAGCTTGCGATCAAATTTCCTGGCAATCTTTTTCCAACGAGCCAATGGCGGGATCGGGCTGACGAGCGCAATATGTCGCTCGGTTGAATGCAACGCGGCCCCTGCAATCAACCGATCTTCCAAGGATTGGGCAAAGTCCAACCTCGGATCATCCCACACGTTGGGAATCGGTCGTGGAGGAAATTGAAATAACGACCCGCCATATTGCGACTGTCCAATGCCCGGTCCAATCATATTGTCAAGAAAGGGCGTGGCATAAAAACATAACGTCGATTCCTGTCCATGCTCCGCATACCACGTGGCCTGCCAAGAAAATTTGGCGGGGTCGGCTGGCACTTCAAATAAAAAGACCACAATCTCCACATTGCCGCGCGAAGGGGGAATATCTTTGACATAAATGTCGCTCAGCTTCTTTCCACGTTTGGGGTTCCAATTACGC
>CAYMQW010000066.1:0-3808 GCA_964392595.1 uncultured Nitrospiraceae bacterium | reverse complement strand
GTGCAAGATCAGCCCCTAACACCGCTTTAGCTTGTTCGCGCACATGAGCCGTGAATCCTTCGATGCGATCATCCTCTGGTGGCCACGAACATTGCCCAAAGGGATTCCATCGATAGGCCCATTGCTGTTTTTTCTGTCGTGTGGGGGTGGGTTTGAGAGATAAAGAACGCCAGGCCGATGCCGCCCCCTGCAACCGATTTTTCGCGTGGGATACCTCCCCATCCGGTGATTCAAGTTGTTCAATCCCAACCGCATATAGTGGCAATCCTAAACTAAACGATTCCTCATCTTGAAACACATATGTTTTCGCAGTCTCCAACAAGGTAATGGCGAATTCATCCCCTGCTATTTGCTTGCTGCCCAATACCAGCGTGTAAAGATCAGGAGTCAATGGACGTTCAATGTCAGATTTCGGACATACTGCAAAAACATTTGCAGCAGTTGCGGAGTCACCCAATTGCCTTCTTGGGCATGGTTCGGGGATCGTTTCGCCAGCCAACGTGTGCGGGTCTCAAGCAAGAGCTCTTTGATCCCATCAATCAAAAGATGTTCATCAGAGCGAGCTTCCAACCTTCGTTGCTCAAATAATTCGGTCATGAATGGCAATTCACATAACGCGAAATACAAGGTGGATGGCGCCACGGTGCACAGGAAGGGAGTATCCGCCAACGGTTCGGGTGAGGTATACGCCCACCGTTGTTGATAGGCATCGCGCAACCAGGGCCAATCTTCGATTGGGCACAGGCAAACAATCGAGGAATACTCAAGTTCTAATTCATGGAGTTTAAACGCCATCCACTTGATACGTTCCCAACGCTGGCTCTGAGGTTTGGGATACGGCATGAACGGCAGGAACGCACCAGCAAAGGCTGGCAGCGAAATTTGCTTCAGGGCATACGGATCAGGCGATGGAAATGACAGGGGTGTAAACACCGTGACATCACAATCGATATACGCTCGATCAATGTCTTCCCCCTTCGCCACTCGAAGTGCCATGATCGTCGGTTGGCAGGGGTCAATCGGAATATAGCTGCAAGTCGGCTGTTCCTGTTGATCCGGCTCTGGAAGGACTACGAGACTAATCTGGGGAAGTCGTTCGATTCCCTGCTCGACTAATGACTCCACGGAAGGCGGCAACGCAACAGCTAGGCAATCAGCTCGTTGCGACAATAAGAGTTCTCGAACTTCCTGCGCCACATCGCTACTAGCATGTTGAATGGGGAGGAGGCGAATGTGGGAGGAAAGTTCGAGAACGGATTCAGCAGTGGAGGAAAGCTGTTTCATATCGGAAGCTCTAAATCCGAAGCACCAAATCTCAAACACATTCAAAATCCGAATGTGGGAAAGACCAAACCCTCTAATCAAATTTGGAACATGGAAATTTTGATCATTGGAATTTGTTGAGAATTTCGATTTTCGTGCTTGTCATTTCATTTCTCCCCTATCGGTCGGGATGCAAGGGATCGTCCGGTTCAAAAAAGAAATCGCCAAGCCCACGAGGCAAAGCCTGTGCTCCTATCGCACGTTTTTGTTGGCGTGAGAGTCCCTCCAAATCCAAGGCCTCCTCCCCAAGCACTTTGATGAGGGCCTCACGCCACATACCATCGCGTGAAATCGGATGTGAGGGATCTTGCGCTAACCGTTTGAGCGCATACTGTAGAAGATGAATGCCATCCCGCACGGAAAAACCTAAATCCAATTGATGGGCCTTCTGCAAGAAATCCACGGTGAGCAGCAGGATATCCTGCGGGGCAAAGGGTAAATGATATTGCAGAATGGCCAACTCATGTTCCCGGGTTGGAAATTCCAATTTCAGGCTAGGTTGCAGGCGGGATAAAATGTAGTCGGGCACTTCATACGTGGACGCATCTTCATTCATCGTGACGCAACAGCGAAAGTCAGAATGCGCTTGGATTTGAATTCCGGCGATGACGGATTCCACACATCGGCGGTGGTCCAGGAGGGGCGCCAACGAGGCCCAACTCTTCTCATTCATGCGATTGCCTTCATCAAGCAAGCACACACTTCCAGTGAGCATGGCCGTGACCAACGGTGAGGCTTGGTAGGTAATAGTCCCGCCTTCGGCAATAACGGGTGTAATGAGCAAATCTTCGGGTCGAGTATCAGCGGTGCATTGATAAATATACAAGACCTGCTTCCGTTCACGCGCAGCCGACATGGCTAACGTGGTCTTGCCAATGCCAGGCTGTCCAAGCACACGGGGGCACAGGGGAAGATCTTTTTCCGCGATCACCAACCAACAGGCCAGAAGCTGTTGCAAGACCTCGCGGTCGCCGATCCACTCTTGCTCAGAATGATTGGGTTGGGCCACGCGTAGGGAAATGCCTTCAACTTTTACCTGTCGCGGAGATTCTTGATTGGCTGTCATCTCACCTCGGAATCACATTTATTGGAAGAATTTCAAGTTTTCACACTGGGAGACGAAGGTATCATAGCCTCTACAGTCGGTCAATTGAAGGGATGGACCTGCCGTATCTTGGGCCGGCATCCAATTTGACATTCAAGGATTCTCAATCTATTCTTGCACCCGGTGCCAGCCTTCCAGAGAAGAGCACACACCGTTTGAGAAATGACAAGTCCTAATGAACAATAGTGGAGGGAATCCGACCATGACCAAATCGCATCATGCAGATCCTACCAAACGTGATCACTCATGGCGAGTCAAGCACACCATCGGCTTGTCGATCATCTGCCTCCTGAGCAGCGGTCTGTTGGCGGGCTGTGTCAGTCCAGAAAAATACGAAGCGGAAAAAGCGCGAGCCTTGAACTTCCAACGCCTGTTGGCCCAAGAGGAAAGGCGCACCGGTGAATTGAATACCCAGGTCCAAGGAAACAAGCGCCAGATGGCCTCTGTCGAATCTCAAAATAAAGACTTGACCATTGAGCTTGATGCCCTCCGGGATCAAATGAGTCGGCAAGATAGTACCATGGACAGCATGGGATCAGATTCGGGACTATCCGATTTTTCCTCAGGGTCGGATTTATCCTTATCCGAACCCTCGCTTTCGGAATTTGGGCTGAGTGACCTATCGTTTGATGAGTCGGATTTTAAGGATTTTGGTGAAGTGAGTGGAGGCGGCGAGTCAACGTCTTACACAGTCGTACGAGGCGATACGCTTTACCGAATCTCTAAAGAGTTTGGGGTTACCGTGGGCCAACTCAAAGATTGGAATAATCTTTTCGGCAACTCGATTTCCATAGGCCAACAGCTCATCGTCGGCCAAAATTAAAAGTTCGCGCAAGAACCCTTTTCGGGTCTTCTTGACCGGTGGAGGTTTTCGGCTAGGCCGAAGGCGTAAATCTCGTCACGTCAATCACAGACCATAGATGAATGATCCAGCCAAGCAGCACAAACCATAGTGCGGCAGCCAAGACAAACTGAATAGCCGCTCGCAACAAACGCCCTTACAACAGTTGATCCAATCCCGAAAAAAAACTACACAACGCTGCGAGTAGGTTTCCCCCAGATCCCTGACCAGACATTGCTGACTCCTCTCCACCCAACAATGAAAAATAGCACCCTGTTTTTTTTCCATCGGCACGTCCGCACTATCGCATGTTTTCCATTCACTCTCTAGTATTGCTGACTTAAACATTTCATTCATGTTAAAAATCAACTCTCTGAACGAAATCGAGGTACTCAGAACATGTTTCTTCACCATTCCGGTAAATTTTGGCTATATTCTTCTGGGTGATCGTGCAATAGTACCTCATCAGGTTTCGTCATTTTCAACTTAGAAACGGCAGTTGGGCGCAAAAAAGACGTGAAAGATATTGGTGTGCATGG
>CAYMQW010000065.1:0-8637 GCA_964392595.1 uncultured Nitrospiraceae bacterium | reverse complement strand
TTTTCCAAAACAACCCATTATAGTCCCTAAGGGGCGGTTGGGTATTCAGATTCCTCCGGATACGATGAATGGGCGAACCGGACGACGTTCCATTCGGGGGGCAGTGCACGTCAATGCACAGTTCGAGAAAATGGTCAATCTCGTCGCGGACATTTCTGCCCACATGCGGGTGGTGGCGCCCATCCGTTTTATTAAGGCTCGAGAAATCGTCCAACCTGAAGATATTCACTTGATAGATGTCGCGTTGCCCGCACTCCGACATAATTTTTTGCAACACGAGGATATGGCAATTGGGAAAAAAGCGGTTCGGCATCTTTCACCTAATCTCCCTATTCAGCGACCCTATCTCACCGAACCGCCCGTGATTCATAAAGGCGATCGTGTGGTGCTGGAAATACGCCAGGGTGGCTTGATCGTGCGAACGGTGGGTATTGCGAAAGATTCGGGAGAACCCGGAAAAACCATCGCAGTGAAAAACCAAACGTCCGGTCGTGAAGTCATTGGCCAAGTGGTGAATGCCGGCCTTGTCAAGGTGTTGTTTTGAGTGAATGGCTGAACCGGTTGCCGTGTGTGCTGCGAGGGGTATGTCCTGTCGTGATCCTGCTCTTTGCCACGGCATGCGACAAGTCCCTGCCGATTCTCCAAGAAAAAGACGACAAGATGCCGGATCTACCGATGATGGAACCTCCCCGTACTCCAGGGTCATTATGGCAGGACGGGAATGGACGGGCGTACATGTTCGAAGATCTGCGGGCGAGTCGAGTGGGAGACATTGTGATCGTTCAGATCGTGGAAGAACATAGTGGGTCTAAGACTGCCAGCACGGATGTGGATCGTAAGTCTACCTACGATGGCAGCCTGGGCGGATCGTTCTTGGGGATAAATAATTTGATGTCGGCTTTTGTCGATGGAGTGGAACTCAATGCAAGTACCAAACACGAATTTGCCGGCACAGGATCAACGAGTCGGGAAGATTCCTTAACGGGAACCATTGCGGCTCGTGTGGTAGAGGTGTTGCCCAACGGGGATATGCGGATCATGGGTCGTCGAGAGGTGACGGTCAACAGCGAGAAGCAAACCATGACCCTTTCCGGGATTGTCCGCCGGATTGACTTAGATACGACTAATACCGTGCTGTCTTCCTCTATTGCCGAAGCGATAATCGAGTATTCGGGCCTGGGTGTGGTTGATGACGTCCAACGACCGGGTTGGGCTACCCGTATTCTAGATTGGATCATTCCGTTGTAAGGATGTGTGGGTTTAGGAGGTACGACAGGTGTCGAAGGACAGCAAGGTGAAGAGATTCCCACAACCATGTTTTCTCATCGTCGTGATCATCCTGGCTTTCTTAGGCGGGGATGGGTGGAATACCATTGAGGCCGCTCGTATCAAGGATATTGCCTCGATTGAGGGTGTACGCGATAACCAATTGATCGGGTACGGGCTTGTTGTGGGGTTGGACCGAACTGGTGATTCGGTCGTCGGCGGACAATTCACCGCGCAGGCGATTATCTCGATGCTCAACACCATGGGGATTAATTTAAAAATTGATCCGAATCAGTTGCTGACCCGAAATACGGCTTCCGTGATTGTGACGGCGAAACTGCCTCCCTTTGCTCGGCCAGGGATCAAGTTAGATGTCCAAGTGTCGTCACTGGCCAATGCGAAAAGTTTAAAGGGTGGCACGTTGTTGATGACTCCCTTGAAGGCTCCGAATCAAGAAGTCTATGCCGTGGCGCAAGGGCCGATATCCACCTCCGGTTTTGAAGGGGGGGCTGGCGGAACAACGGTCACAAAAAATCAGCAATCGGGCGGGATCGTGCCGAGTGGCGCCATTGTGGAAAAGGCCGTGGATTTAGATATCGAAGAATGGGATTCATTCTCTTTGGGGTTGCAACAAGCGGATTTTACGACGTCGCTCCGAATGGCGGAAGTGATCAATACTCATCTTGGTGAAGGCATTGCTACTCCAGTGAGCTCCGGACAAGTGGTGGTGACTGTACCCGATGCCTTTAAAGGGAAAATTGTACAGATGATCGCCGCCGTGGAAGGGTTGGATGTCAAGGTGGACGTTCGAGCCAAGGTGGTCGTGAATGAACGAACAGGAACGATTGTGATGGGGAACCACGTGCGTTTATCGAGTATGGCGGTCTCTCATGGGAATCTGACGATCAAAATCAAGAGGAGTTTTGATGTATCGCAACCCAACCCGGGCAGCTTTGGCGGGGAAACGGTTGTGACGCCGAAGGTCGAGTCCGATATTGACGAAGAAGGTGGTCGCGTGATTCAGGTGGATGGTTCCATCACTTTGGGCGATTTGGTGAAAGCCTTGAATTCTGTTGGTGTGACTCCCCGTGACCTTGTTGCCGTGTTGACCGCGGCCAAAGCCGCCGGGGCGCTTCAAGCCGAGTTGGAAATGATGTAGGGGGACTCGTCGCTAGTGAGTGGTCGCTGGTCGCTCGAAAATCCTCAGTACTAGCGACTGCAACAAGCGACGGGTATTTTTGAGGAGGAGGCTTATGATTCCTGGAGTGGATGGACTTATTACGCAAGCAACAGATCATGCGTTGGCGAATGGTCGCGTCGAGGCCTTCAAAAAGGACATTCAGGAGGGCAAGATTAAACAAGCGAGTGAAGATTTTGAGGCGTATTTTCTTTCTTATATGCTCAAAGTGATGAGAAAAACCGTACCGAAGGGTCTTTTCACGGAAAACAAAATGGGAGAGGTGTTTCAATCTATTTATGATGAAGCGATTGGCAAGGAATCCGCAAAGATTAGGGGGCTAGGCTTGGCGCAGTATATTGAAACTAAACTGCGTGAAGACGAGATGATTCTCAGTCGGGAAGGCAAGGTGGCGTAACTGAGAGGATTTCGAATTTGATAACGGAAAACCGTATAAGGCTCTCGTGATGAACCTCGGCCCGAATGTTATGGCATCGACAATCAGACATCAAAATCCTTCTCAAGTTATAACGGCCTATAACCGATAATAACGGTAAGGAGGATTCTCAAATGACTATATCAGGATCTGATCCTGTCAATGATTTGAATCAGGCATTGTTTGGGGTACGTCGCCCGCAAGGAGGGGACAAACGTGCAGGGGATTCCCCAACTCAATCCCCTGGAAGGATTGGGGATCCCGTGGCCTTCTCTCCTGAAATTAAGGAATTGGACGCGGTGCTCAAACAAATCCGAGCCTTACCAGATGTCCGGGTTGAACAATTGGCCTCGGTTCAACAGGCTCTAGCTGCCGGGCTACTCCAAGTGGATGGGGAACGTCTCGCTGCCGGGGTCATTCGGGAAACGGTGTTAAACGCGGTGGCGTAACAGGAATGAGTTGCTGGTCGCTCGTCGCGAGCACTGGGGATTAGAAAGCACTCTTTTTTTTCGAGAGACTAGCGACGAGCAACAAGCGACTAAACACGAGGGACAAACGGCGAGATGCGCCTCACGCTTTGGAGGGAGTCTGTCAATGAATGCCACAGGGTTATGGGATGATCTCCTTGGGACCCTCCGTTCCGAACGGACGACATACCATCACCTCTCCACGTTGTTGATGCAAGAACAGGATTCCCTGCGTCGGATGGCGTCTGACCTGTTACTCGCTATTACCGAGGAAAAGAAAATGGTGTTGTCGGACTTGCGTGACTTGGATGCCCGTCGTTTGACCTTGTTCGAGACGCTGTTGGGCCCTCAGCGTATTCAGACACCCCTTGATTGGCTTCCGCATCTTGCCAAGGCTCAGGCGCCTTGGGGAGGACAGGCTTCCACTGAATTTCGAGATGTGATCAAAGTCGCGCGTCTCGTGGCTGATCAAGGTCGCCAAAACGCAGAACTGACCCAGCGTGGGTTGGGGATCGTTCGTGAGGCCTTGCGTCTGATTCATGGAGGAGGCAATCAGGAGCCTACATACGAGGGATCGGGAGAAATTCGATTGCCCTTGGTGACCTCATCGTTAAGTGTGCACGGATAACCCTTCGAGATTATGGCAGGCATCACTTCTATATTCGAAATTGGACGGACCGGGATCCAAGCCGGTCAGCAGGGACTCGCGACGGCCGCGCACAATATTGCCAATGTGGGGACCGATGGCTTCTCACGTCAGCGATCTATACAGGAAGCCGGTCGCCCTCAAGGTGGCGTGATTTCGACTGGCGTCCGAGTCACGGATGTCATACGTGTGGTGGATCAGTTTCTCGAAGCCCAGCTGACGGATACGACGCAAGATTTTGGGCGACTCAATATTCGTCATGATCTCCTGACACGGGTAGAAACGGTTTTTTTGGAAACGGAAACAGGAGGCATTAACTCGGCCATTGATCGACTCTTCAATGCCTTCCGTGATCTCTCGACGTTTCCAGAAGAAAGCTCTCAACGGACATTGGTCATCAATGAAGCTCAGGCATTAGTCGATACGATTAACCTTGCTGCGAGCACACTCTCGCAAATTCGCACGGATATTGATGACGCAATTGGCCAGAACTTATCCACGGTCAACACCATTGCGTCCCAAATTGCCGGCCTCAATGGCCAAATTCATTCTGCCGAATCCAGTGGAAGAACAGCCAATGATTTGCGAGACCGACGGGCCTTCTTGGTGAACGACATGGCCGAGTTGGTCAACATTGAAACCGTCGACATGACCAATGGTTTAGCCATTATGGTGGGGGGGCAGCTCCTTGTGACTGGGGACCGGAATAATACGCTCGTCCAAGTGTCAGACGCGGATAATCTGGGCATGAATGATGTCGCGGTGCAACGATCGGATGGCACGAATTTTGTCGTCACCTCGAAGATCAATGACGGTGAAATTTCTGGCCGGTTGACCGTTCGGGATACCGACATTCAAAGCTATCAGGATCGATTGGATCGATTAGCCGCGGTGTTGGTGAACCAGATTAATATACAACATGAAGCCGGATATGGACTCGATGGGACCACCACGAATTCGCTATTTTCAGCCCTCACTCCTGATGCTCCACTGGCAGCTGACACCAATACCGGAGGAGCCGCCGGGACTTCGACTACGGTCTCAACTGCGGCCTCATTGACGATGGACTCCTACGAAATCCAATTTACCAGTGCGACGGTCTTTAACGTCGTGAATGTGACGGACAGTACCACCGTGCTGAGTGCGCAAACTTATACCTCAGGGGCAACGATTACGTTTGATGGGCTGGGTGTCGTGATTACGAATAATACCGCCGCTCCGGCGGCCAGTGATGTTTTTACCCTGAGTGCGCACTTGGGAGCTGCCTCTGATATGGCCGTGAGTTTGAGTGATACTGATAAAGTCGCGGCGTCCTCTACTTCAACGGGAGTCCCGGGAAATAACGTCAATGCCATCGCGCTTATTGCCATTCAATCTACCAGTCAAAGTACCTTGGGCAGTGTAAATTTGGATGACTATCACGCTGTGACCGTCGGGGACGTGGGTAGCGATACGTTCTTGGCTAGTCTTCAGCGAGATTCAAAACAGATTGAACTGGATCAAGTCACGTCGTTGAGAGAAAGTGTATCAGGAGTCAATTTGGATGAGGAGCTGACTCGGCTCTTGGAGTTTCAACGTGCGTTTGAAGCATCCGCACGTCTTATAGCGACTGCTGATGAATTATTTCAAACGGTCTTAAATTTGGGCCGATAGGGCGTCAGAACGCGTGAAGCGTAATGCGTGATGCGAAAGACGAGAGACAAGGGCCTTGAAGACTCATGGGTGATTCGTGAAGGGGGAAAAATGTTGAGTATGAATCTTTACGCTTCACGCATCACGGATCACGCTTCACGAAAAGGCATCTGATTATGCGTGTCACGAATCAACAACAGATTGACCTGATCATGGGGAATTATCAGCGGATTCAGGCGAATCTTTCCCGAGTGCAGGAAGCATTGGCTTCGGGCAAGAAAGTCAATCGTCCTTCCGATGCGCCGATTGCCTACGAGCAGATCATGAAGTTCCGCAACGTACTCAATAACATTGAAAAGCGAACCCTGGCGGTTCAAGAAGCGGCCTCACGGTTAAATCTGTCCGAGAGCGCGATTGCCTCAGCGGAAGCGATTGCTCAACGGGGGAAAGAGATTGCGTTGCAAGAGCGCAATGCCACCAGCTCAGCCGCGACCCGCCAAGCTGTTGCGAAAGAAGTTCATCAACTCCTGCTCAGTTTGGTGGATGCAGCGAATACCAAGATCAATGAGCGATATCTGTTTTCTGGGTTTGAAACCCAAACAGCAGCGTTTGCCTTTTCGACCTCGGTTTCTGCTTCCGGACGCAGTCCGTCCATTGCAGCGAATGATGATAATACGGGAACTACCTCTTCGACGGTGGCCATTCAGACCGCGAGTTCCCTTACGGGGAATGCGTATAAAATTACCTTTTCCAATTCGACCACCTTTGATGTTACGAATCTGACAACGGGTGCCACAACCTTAAGCAGTCAGACCTACACATCTGGGGCCAATATTGATTTCGATGGTCTCAGAGTCGTGCTCACCAATAATCCCAGTGGTCCCTTGGGTGGTGATGAATTTCAAATCACGGCGCATAACCCTTCTGACGCGACGATTTCCGCCTCAGTGAGCACAGCCTCTTCCCTACAACCGAATGTCTATGAAATTCGATTTACCAGCACCTCGGCCTTTGACATTGTGAATTTGACCGATAATCAGGTGTTATCGACCGGCAATGCCTATACCTCTGCCGCCAATATCGTCTTTGCTGGGATCACGGCTGTTATTACCGATGGGACGGTGACCCCTCAGGCCGGCGACCTCTTCCGGGTCCGTCCTAACTATAGCTATCAAGGTGACACTGGAAGCATTGCGGTAGAGTATGAAGATGGAAAGACCATTGCCTCGAATGTTGTGGGAAGCCAAGTGTTTTCCGGACCTGATATCGATTTGTTCGATACGTTGCAAGATTTAGAACAAGCGTTGCTCACCAATACTCCTTCTGATCTCGTCGCGGTTATTTCCAGTTTCACGACGGGGTTCGATCAGCTCACGGATGCCAGAGCGGATATTGGATCAAAAGTGAACCGACTTGATCAGTTGGCGGAAGGGTTAGACCTACTCGCCGTGACGACACAAGGTGAACGGTCGGCCATTGAAGATACGGATTTCGCTGAAGCCGCGACACAATTGACGACGCTTGAAACAAGCCTACAGGCCGCGCTGTTGACCCTCAGTCGGCAATTCAACATTAGCCTGTTGAACTTTCTTCGATAACCGAGAAACAGCCGTCTGACGCACAATAACCATTTCATAGCTCTTTCCAGTAACTTCCGCTCTCTCTGCTACTGGCGAAAAAGTTGAAGAAATCCAAAACTCGAATAACGAAATCCGAAACAAATTAGAATGACAATATTGAAAAATTCGAATTTGAAATTTCGAATTTGTTTCGGATTTCGATATTTGGATTTCGTATTTAGGGAATTTATTTGGATGAATATGGTTCATGACGATACTGGGAGTTATTGGACAATATCGCACGTCCTTTAGTTTTTCTGTCCCTTAACCGAAAAGAAATAGTAGTGGCCAGGAAGGCTTCCTCCCAACAACCTGACCGACGTGTTCGTCACGAAATCGTGCGTTGTCGGTGAGCGTCTTTCCTGGACCTCTCATACAACCGGCGAGCGACAACAAAGGAACAGAAGTATGGAAGTCCTGATTGCTGATGATGATCCGGTATCGCTTCACTTGCTCAAGGCGAAGTTGTTGAAATGGGATTACCAGGTAACGATTTGTACGGATGGTCAGGAGGCGTGGAAGTTTTTGCAATCGGAGGCCCCGCCGCGCTTGGCCATTTTAGATTGGATGATGCCCGGATTAGACGGAGTCCAAATTTGCCAGAAGGTTCGGGCACTTCGAAGCACGCCCTATATCTATATTTTATTATTGACCTCTCGAGGTGATACCGCTGATCTCGTCGCAGGCATGGAATCCGGAGCGGATGACTATCTGATCAAACCCTTCAATGTGGAAGAGCTTGAGGTGCGACTCCGTGCAGGCCGCCGGATTTTGGATCTTCAGGCCGAGCTGCTGGATGCCCAGGAATTGCTTCGTATTCAGGCCACCCATGATCCCTTAACCGGCATCTGGAATCGCGCAGCCATCCTGGAAAATATGGAGCGGGAGTTAGCGCGGGCACAACGCGAGCAACGTCCCATCAGCGTCATTCTTTTGGATCTTGATAATTTCAAGATCATTAATGATACCCATGGACATTTGGTTGGGGATGTTGTCCTGGTGGAAGCGAGTCAGCGCATGCGCGCGTGTATTCGTCCCTATGACTCTTTGGGGCGATATGGGGGAGAGGAATTTCTTATTGTCTTGCCCGGAAGCGATGCCAGTGATGCGCTCAATGAGGCATCTCGGGTGAAAACGGCAGTGGGCGCACAGCCGTATGTGACTTCAGATGTATCCGTGTCCGTGACCTGTAGTCAGGGCGTGACGACATGGACGAGCACGACACAAGGAGATATCGAAAGTCTTCTGAAAGCCGCGGATGGTGGAATGTACTTGGCGAAATACAGTGGACGCAATCGGGTGGAATATTTGGAAGTTGATCGGCAGAGTTCTGAGACTCAGGTTCCCACATCATGAATCTTAGGGTTCGCGAAAGAATAACTTCCCATGTTTGG
>CAYMQW010000064.1:0-8687 GCA_964392595.1 uncultured Nitrospiraceae bacterium | reverse complement strand
GATCACAAAAGTCCGCGCAAGCTCTTGGCGCACCTGGCAAAATAAAAAAATGTCTCATCACCACGGAGGTGACCACGGCTTTTTTCATTTCACCATGCACACCAATATCGTACACCTCTTTTTTGTGCCCAACTGACGTTTCTAGGTTACAGCCTATACATTCACGAAATGACGAGTTGCCTGTATGCCTATAAAGGTACTGTACCTTCATGGTATTGGAGAGATCGGGGGAGCCGAGAAGGATTTATTGTCGTATCTGTGTTTATTGGATCGAAATGAGTTTCTGCCGCATGTGGTGTGTCCCCGAGCTGGAACCTTGATAAAGGAAGTGGAACAATTACACGTTCCGGTTGTTGCTTTGCAGTTGCCACCCTGGAGGAAATTGAAAAATAGATTCCAGGTTCCCTGGGCGGTGTGGAAATTAGTCAAGATTTTTCGTCAGTGGAATATTGATATCGTTCATGTCAATGACTACTGGTGGGCTCCCTTGGCGTATCTCGCCGCAAAGATTTGTCGAATTCCTGTGATTGTTCATATTCGACAACAGATTGAACCGGTCCGGATTAAACAGTACTGGCTGGACAAACCCGACTATCTTTTTCCCGTCTCGAAGGATATCGAAAAGGTATTACTGCCCATGGCTGTGACGCCAAGTCGCGTTCATGTGATCTATAGCGGCATTGATCTGGGTCGTTTTTGTCAGACAGAGAATCAACCTGAATTTCGTCAACGATATGGTCTGAAAGAAAATCAGCCAATCATTGGGACTGTTGCCAATCTTTTCCCACGAAAAGGATATGAGTATTTGATCGAAGCGCTGGTTGAGATTAAGGATGCGATTCCAGATATTTGTTGCTTTATTGTTGGCGAGGGACCGGAAGCCTATCAACAACAGCTCTTTCAGTTAGTTGAAAAAAGGCAGTTGATGGCCAATGTTATATTTGCCGGTTTTCAAAAAAATGTGCATGAATTCATCAATGCCTTTGATGTCTTTGTCTTGCCATCTCTTATGGAAGGATTTGGCATTGCTTTATTGGAGGCAATGGCCATGTGTAAGCCTATTGTAGCCTGTAACGTAGGAGGAATTCCCGAGGTCATCTTTGATGGCCTAACAGGCATTTTGGTGCCACCAAAAGATTCGAACGCATTAGCGAAGGCCATAGTGGGGCTCATACACGATGAAAAGGCCAAGCGACGTTTCGGTAAAGCTGCGAGAAGAGTGGTGGAAGAACAATTCTCACAAGAAATGGCTATAAAAAAGATTGGAAATCTTTACCGTGGTCTTACAGGGTTGTAGAGAAATTCTGTGTGCGTAGCAAGTGATGCTGAAAAGTAGAAAGTACGGAAAAGGAGGAAAAGACGATTACGTATTGGAGCTGATTGAGTGGGGTTGGGTGAAAGAGGAGCGAAGCAGGTGCTCCGGAATAGACCCCTGTCCCATGGAGTGTTCGTAGCGAACTCCCGACGAAGCCTCAGGGTAGGGTATGTGTAAAAAACTTCGTACATCCGCTTCTAGCCAATCTCGTAATCGCACTAGGTCTTCAGCTGTGAGAGAGTCTGTGTAGACATATGATGTATACTCTCCCGGTATGCCCTTATAATATTCTGCTGTTTCGTTATAGTTCACTTCTACGCTATGTAAGCGATCTCCGGTTTTATGATAGGTATAGGTCCAGATCCCAGGGGATGTTTCTTCGGCCTCGTCAAAATAGGGTGTGCCTGGATATGTGGTGATGACCGTGATATCAAAGTCATTCGGCTGGACTAACCGCAACCAGTCGCGTGTGTCTTTGATGGTTTGTTCCGTTTCCCCAGGGTGTCCAACGGACATGAGAGCCTTCACTTTGAGCCCATGTCGTTTGGCGATTTCCATACATCGAGTATTGTCCTCAAGGCTGGCTATTTTTTGGATATTGGTGAGAATTCGTTCAGCACCTGATTCAAATCCAATCAGTAGCCAACGGAATCCAGCTTGATACATGGCGTCGGCTTGTTCGTCCGTAAATAATTCAGCCTTGATGAACCCTCTAAGCCGGAATTCAACACCGAGGTGTTGCTGTGCTTGGGAAATGAGCGTCATTAACTCTACCATTTTGGGATTGACGTTGAGTTCGTCATCGTAGAGCATGAATCCGCGTGTTCCATATTGTTCAAAAAGGTGGACCATTTCCTGAACCACATTGTCGCTTGTCCGAGTCCGAATGCGTCTGAGAGATGGACTGCTTCGCCCACCGCAAAATCCACACCCAAATGGGCATCCCAGTTGGGCAATCATGGAAAGAGCCGGGACGTCATCAATGGTGTAATGATAGCTCGCTACATCCACTAAATGGCGAGCAGGAAATGGCAAGTCATTCAGAAGTGAGTTGGTTAAGAATATTTTGGATTGAGGATTATCTCCATCGACAATTTTGGGTGGGTACTCGCGTAATGCGTCAAAAATTGCCAATTCACCATCCCCAGCGACCAAGACATCGTATTGTTGTTGGAGTTGTTGGAGGGCTTCGGTGGCCCTCCCTATGACCCCGCGTTTACATTCGCTTTTGTGCGCTGAATGGACAAGGGTAGTATGGGGTCCTCCTAAAATAATACGAGAGTGGGGAAGGTGGGAGCGAAGCATGGTTTGAATCCTGCCGGCTGCGGGGATTTGGGGAGTTGTGGCCGTCAGGCCAAAGGTCTGGACTGAAGTGGATGTTGCGTAATCGTGAACGACTTCTTCGTAGTTTTCTACTCCTGATAAATCCAAGACATCCACTGAATATCCAGCATTTTCCAAGACCGCAGCAACACGGAGAATGCCAAGACTCATGAAGACGCGTTCGTCTAAAAGAAACACCGAGGGGGGAATGATCAGGCAGATGGAACGAGTCATGAAATTGTGTGGTCTGGACGCTGTGGGTATGGACAACTATTTCTAGTAGTTAGCTAAGGATTGCTTATTAGTAATTTACAGAGTTTTTCGGCAAATATCAAGGAAATACTCCGCTCTTTTTTCGCATGTATGGTGATTGACAAGGTGTAGGTAACCCTTTTCAATGATTTCTTGTCGTTCGGATTCATTTTGAAGGTAGTATTTGACCAATTCTACCAGGTTGCTTAAGTCTCGTTTGATAAAAACAGCATGGGTGTTATGGATAAAATTATGAGGGATGACCGAGTAGGGTCTATCTGATAAGAGTAATGTCTTGCATGCGACAATTTCATAGTAGCGAATCGGGGGGGTGAGCCCCCCACCACGAAGGCATAGGGCAATTTTTGAACGGAAAATTTGGTTAAAATATGGATTGTTTCCTTGGCTGTCTGGATCGGGGGAAAGTTTAGGGGTTTCGTAATTGTGAGGGGCTGCGGCCAAGGGAAAAAATTTGTCTTTGAGCCGTTCAATCCCTGGTCCTCTCATTTTGTATGTCTGATCGCCAGGGTCTTTATATAGTCCGCCATCGAAATGAATTGCTGATGTATTCTTTAATATGGTGATCGCTTTAGGGCGGCATGGATGGGAAGCCCGTCCGGTATAGGAGAGATCGATGGTCTTGTCTCCACTGGGAATTGGTGGAATGGTTTGAAGTGCCACGCTCAACGGAAGCGGATAGGTTATGTTATATAACGTACGATTCCACCTAAAGGACCGAACCGCGTCAATAAAATCCAGTAGCCGGTTTCGCGTGCCCCACACGTAGTCACGTTTAAAATACAACTGAATGGGATATCGTGTCAAAAGGTCATGGCGGATGTAGGAATCTTCTTCTCCATCCAGTAGAACCAAGGGGGGCATCGGGGCTTTAGATTGTTGCAAGGAAGTCAAGGTTGTCAGTGCCACGGGGCGAGGTGCAAAGCAAATAAACGAAAATTCGTGTTGGAAAAGTTTTTGGATAACTTCTTCCCTAGAGGCCAGGGGAATCGAAGATTGGGGTACAAACCAGATTTTTGCCGAAGGGTCGTGGTATGTGGGCTTGGGAGGAAAATCAACGACATTTTGTGAACCTAGAACCGAACACAACCCTGTATACATTTGATCGGTTTGGTGGTCGGGATCCGGCAAAGTGATAAAAAGGATTTTCATGTTGCTTTTCCCTGTGCCCTTGTTTAAAGAGAATTATTGCCTTCACCTATAACTTCGAATGGGAGATCTGACTATGTGTTTGATTGGCTAGGAAGTTCTTTTGAAAATAATTTTTCTGATAGAATACGTCTCGACTCTATTCACCAATTTACCAGAAGGTCAAGAAAAATAGATCGACATAATTCGTTGGATGAGATGATTTTTTGCTGGGGACTCACTTGTCAGCTCTGGAATTAATCCACCCATTTTTTGGCTCAATATTTCCCACTTCTTACTTGATTGAAACTCCCTAGGCCTGCTATTGAGGGTTCCCAGTGTCTATAATGAAGAATTATTGCTTTATGAATGATAAGTACGAAATTTGATGGCGCTCGTTGAGTTTTTATTTTGTCTAAGGCGAGGATAGGGATGAAACTACATTGTTTTTTGTGTGCCTCTCCGCTGTTTCCTGATGATAGGGTGAGGGATCAGGAGTTGCACTCTCATTATTATAAGAAGAACAGGGAAGCGACTCCAGGGGACGTGATGCTGAGTGTCATTCAAAATGGATGTACGTTTCCTGTTCAAGAAAGCCGGTGTATTCGGAATCCGTTCGTCAAGAGTATAGCATATAATTGGCTTCTCTGTGATGCCAACTGCCAAGGAGATTACTGGCTCTTTCTTCCGGAAGATTGTTTGGTGAAACCAGAGGGTTGGCAGGAAATTCAACGGCATATGCGTAAGGGGAAGGAGTGTTTTGGGCTATCAAAAGATCCTAAAGGCTTGGTAGCCAAACAAGGAGTTTTTCAGAGTATTTCCAAAGAATTGCAGGCTGTGTGCGATATGAATTTCCTGGGAAAAGAAATTGGGGGTGCTGTATTACGCCAGATATTGGAAAAACAAGGCTTTCACTGTATTACTAAAAACTGGAAAAAATTTTCGTCAAATCCTGATCTTTGGGGGAATGAGTTGTATGGGCTTATGAATGTTCCTGATCATCCGGAAATTAATCGAACCTTAAATCTGCCAATTCTCCAAGATTATGGCTTCGATGGATGGAAAGCGACCAAGGAAGAATTGGAGTTAACATTCATGAAAATTGTGTCGAGGAGTTTGGAATTACAACGGCAACAAGCTGATGCAGTGAAATCCCTCATTGCCCACTTTGGCCCATTGATTGGCGAATTACCTTATAAAGGTCTGTGGTCTGAGTTTATGAGCAGATTCAAAAAATAAGCCCCCTGTGTAGGTGCGATTAATACCAAACGTTGGCGTTGTTGGACTTCTGACTAAATGAAAATTGGCTTTGATGCGACCCCCCTTATTCACCCAATTGGAGGAATCGCATGCTATGCGAAGAATTTATTGAAAGCCCTATTAGAATTAAATAGCGGGGACATTTTTTTGGGGTATATCCCCATCGGCACTTCCTCTCAACTGCCATGGCCTACTCATGAATATGGCAAAAGGTTAAGATGGGTCGAAGTTAATCACCGTAGCCTTCGGCATCGAAGGGCCACTGACCAATTGGATGTGTACCACGGAACAAATTTTAAACTTCAGACTTCAGGGCGTTATGGAACGGTGTTGACGATTCATGATCTTTGGTTAGATCGACATCCTGAATATTCCAAAAAGTTTTTTGGACAGCGACTTTCCTTTTATCGGACGAAACGCCGGGTTCAGCAGGCTACTCGTGTGATTGCCGTGTCAGAGTTTACGGCGAAGGAAATTCAGGAATTATACGGAGTGCCCGCGAACAAAATTTCAGTCATTCATCATGGAGTTTCGAAGGATTTTTTCCCTGACCCTGGTCCAATCAAGCATTTTAGTGGTTTCCGGGAACCTCTAGGGATTCGGGATAAGCCGTTTGTCTTATTTATCGGTGGGGCTAACCCAAGGAAAAATCATCAAGCGCTATTCAAAGCCCTTGCCCATAATACATATCTCAGCCAAGAATATTCGCTCGTGGTGGTAGGAAGTACATCATTTAAAAAACTCAACCTTGAAAAAACCATCCATGATCTCGGCTTGGAAGGATGTGTCGTTTGTGTTGAGCAAGTGTCTCCTGAGGAACTTCGAATGTTGTATTCGAGGGCCTCGTTATTCGTGTTCCCTTCAAGATATGAAGGCTTTGGCTTTCCTGTCCTTGAGGCGATGGCTTGTGGAGTTCCTGTCATAACTTCGAGATGTTCTGCCTTGCCAGAGGTGGCAGGGGACGCCGCGATATTGGTAGATCTTGAAATTTCAGAAGCGTTGGAAGAGGCGATGGTTCAAGTCCTTCAAGACGTGGATCTTCAAAATACGCTTCGACAAAAGGGGGTAACACGAGCGGCTAGTTTTGATTGGATGCGGACGGCAGAACAAACTCTTCAGGTCTATCACTCAATTGGCCCCAAAAAATGATAGAGGTGCTTAAGGAAAGATTCAGTTTGCTGATCAAAAGAGCAAGTTTCAAAACTTGAGATTAAGGAAGTTGCAGAAAAATTTTATCGAAAAGTTTCAATAGAAGATGTCGAAAATTAAAGTCCTACAAGCCGTAAGTCGATTGGAGATAGGTGGAACCGAAAAGGCCCTTCAGGTTTTCTGTAAATATCTTGATAAATCAAGATTTGAGGTCATTGCCTGTGGATGGCAACAAGGAGGTTGTCGAGTTGAAGAATTAAAAAACCTAGGGATTCCTGTTATTGTGGGGCCTGTGGATATCGATGAAGTCGTTCGTGAGTATAAGATTGATATTTGCCATGTCCATCGCTCCGGTCATTATGAGCCTGGCTCGCTTCCTACGAAACAACGCGGGTGGCCAAAAATTGTCGAGACGAATGTCTTCCATGATTTCGATCCCATTGAAGGGCAGTCCATTGATCATCATTTTTTTGTGTCTGAGTTTTCACGGAAGCGGCACCTTGAAAAAAATCGATTGCAGCCAGAATCACGATATGACGTACTCTATAACCCCGTAGACTTTGAAGAATTTTCTGAGCGTCCCCAAAATTTTTCCTCCACAATAGGTCGATGTAGTCGAGCCGATGAGGCCAAATGGCACAAGGTGTGTATCGACTGTTTGCCGAAAGTGTTGAGGACTGTTCCAGAAGCGAAATGTGTCATACAGGGAATCCCGGATATCATGCGTGAACGTTTAGCTCGTTTATCAATGGGGGAGAGGGTACAGGTTTTTGAGCCAACAGTGTATGTTCAAGAGTTTTATCGGCGCATTGATGTGTTTATTCATGGTGCGCGAGTGGGTGAAACGTTTGGATGTGTCATTGCTGAGGCCATGGCAAACAAAATTCCTGTCGTCACATTGAGTACGCCTCGTGGCAAGAAATCCAATGCACAAGTGGAGTTAGTCGAACACGGCACCACAGGATTTGTGTGTCGATGGTCTTGGCAATACGCGAATGCCGTAATTGAGCTTTTAAAGAATCATGATCTCAGAGAACGATTTGCCCGACAGGGCTATGAAAAGGCCCGCGAGCAGTTTGAGGCCTCACGGCTGACACGAAAACTTGAGAATGTGTATAATTCCTTAATGGATGGGCCGCATGTTTGAGTGTAGGGATTCTTAACTCCCTGTTGACCTGATGGTTGGCCATTTTGAAAATATTCTTGTCATCAAGCTTCGGTATATTGGCGATGTCCTTCTCACTACTCCCCTCTTCCGTGTTCTTCGCGAGCAATTCCCTCAAGCCAGACTAACTGCCCTGGTGAATCAGGGGACGGAGTCTGTTCTTAAACATAATTCTTGCCTTGATCACATCGCCGTACTTCCCAGGGGGAATTGGGTCCAACAGATTCAATTTCTCCGGTTCATTCGATCATGTCGTTTTGACTGTGTGATTGATGTATCTGATGGGGATCGGTCAGCATTCATAACAGCCATTTCAGGCGCACGAATGAAAATCGGTTTTAATCGTGAAGGCTTATGGAGGGGAAAAGTCTATTCATGGTCGATCAAAGGCCAATATGGAACGATGCATATGTTGGACTACCATGCACAGTCGCTTATTCCGCTTGGAATGGAGCCGCGCGTCTGTGCCCCAGAGCTGAAGGTCAGTGACGAGGAGAGTCAAGCTGCCGAACAGATTCTTGCCAGCTATGGGTTGAAAAACACGAATTGGGTCATGCTGCATCCCGCTGCTCGGTATTGGTTTAAAGCTTGGTCACCCCAAAGGTTCGCGGCGCTGGGTGATGCGTTAGTTCAGGAAGGTTTTCAGGTTGCTTTAGTTGGAAGCGAATCTGAACAAAAGGTGGCCGAAGAGGTGATTCAGGCTGGCCAAAAGAAATTCGTCTCTCTCGTTGAGAAAACCACTCTTCGAGAATTAGCAGCGTTGATGAAGCACTGTCGCATATTTGTGGGAAATGATGCGGGGCCTATGCACATGGCTGCTGCGGTTGGATGTCCTGTGGTCGCCTTGTTTGGTCCCACGGATCCGGCCGTATGGGGACCTCGTGGGAAATCATGTCATACCATCTATAAAGGGCTTGATTGCCGAGAATGTTTTTATCCGGGGTGTCAAAAGGGCGAGATGAGTTGTATGAAACGTATTACCGTGGATGAAGTACTGCAAACGATCAAACCATTGTTATCTGGGCTCTTCCCCTGATCGAGTGGGTTGGTTATTGTATGAGGCATGAGAGACAAAGA
>CAYMQW010000063.1:6165-8771 GCA_964392595.1 uncultured Nitrospiraceae bacterium | reverse complement strand
TTCCAAGGCTACACGGCCAGCGGGTACATTCTGGCAAGCAAAGTCAACTAAGTAGTCATCTAGGCGCACCTTTTGCCGAGCCGCCTCCAGGAAGCCATTCAACTGGGTAGCTTGGTTAATTTGGAATCTGGAACTGGGATTTAAACTAGTCAAGGAGTCAGAGTGCTTGATTCCATTCCGAAGTATTTCAAGTACTCTGCCCCCCTGCTTCGCAGTTTGGAATAGCAGGAAATGTAGGAATGTTAGAATTGACCACAGCCCATAATATATTATTAAATAGGATTGACCCCATTTTAAGTATAGGATTGACCCCATTTTCAATCCCTGCCCAAGCCGGCGCAATACCTCAAACCAGGAAGGACCCTTCAACAACTCGACGCCTTGGCCACGGCGAGCAGCGATAATGAGGCCGCCAAACACTTGAACGCGGCCAAACTGAAACTCTATCAACGCATCTTTGAACAGAAACATCGGACGGCCTGATGACTCAGATGCATGGCACGTATCGACTCCCGGCTTTCAGTACCATTTATGGATTAGAAAATGCTACCTGGCGCGCCTGGAGGGACTCGAACCCCCAACCCTCGGTTCCGAAGACCCTACCGATAAGAGCAATATCAAGAATGATTGAATAAGATCTAGTACTATAATTCCCCTGTCCATACAAGAGATTTGTTCTTTCTGTGTATCACTGAGCGTGATCTTGATAGATTCAGTATCGGGACCAAAACCGGGAGCGAACCGGGAGTAAAACCGGGATTAGGGCAACTTCTTAGTTTTCTCCACTCTTTGGATTTAACGCCAGGCTTTCTCTTCCTCTCCTTTATATATAGGGGAAAGTGTGTAATTTTGGACACAACTGTGGTTATACCGGTTACACTTAAGTACTTGAAAATAATCAGCATTGGGTAAAGTATGCCTATTGTCCATGTAAATAAATGTAAAATTTTGCCGATATTAAGTGGAAGCGATGTACATTTTTCCCTCAATTTTAATTCTTTTGGGGTCAGGTTTTCCGCTTGCACCAAGCGTTCCATCAGGTTTCAGGTATTGGTGAATTATTACAAAAAGGTCTCTTGCTCTATCTCTATAAAGGATTATTTCAGATTTTGTACCATTGGGTAAGTGCCTTAGGCCCGGATTTTGCAAGGTTTTCGTCTTTAGGATTACCTTTTCCAGTTCTCCATTATTAATCATTAGCGGATATTCACTAGCATTAAAAAGCATGCGCATTGTATTCGGTGAAACCTTTTCTATATCATGTTTGGGGAGAGGTGGCATTATGTTGAAACCAATTGTGAATGAAATTCTTTTTCAAAAGACTTTGGAATACCTTTATTGGGGTCTTGATTTAAATTGTTTGGAAGAATGGTTGTTAAGTAACTTTAATGAAATACTAGATTCAGATGATACGACCTCGATTGAACTTGCTAAACTTATTGAAGGTTCGGTTGTTGAGATTGGAGAGGGAATTTCCACGAAAGAAGATTTGAGTGCTGACCTTAAAAAGATTGTTGACCGTGAATTGGAATCTAATGTTTTTATTTGGTCTACTTCATCTTCAATCAGTGTTCAAGAACTATTGGTTTCAAGCACCTTCCAAGATACTATCCATGGAGAACTTCATACCGAGGTTTGTACAGCGTAAATTACATCCAATGGCACCTTTGTTAAAATGCTTCCCCGGTGCTTTATTTCAAACCACCAAGTACCCTCCCTGTCTATATCAATTGTTGCCCTTATAATTATATTAACCCCCCGGTAATCTGGTCCTTCAAAGTGAACGGATTGTTTCATTATTGATAGCCGCTCCCCATCGGGTTTAATTGGCTGAAATTCAAGTTGGTATGATCCTCTTTCTTGTCCACATTTTAAGGATAAGTATAATAGTAGGTTGTGTCGAACAATTGGACGTTCATCCTTCTCCTTAGACATTTTAACCGCGATTTGAACGCGATCCACAATTCGAATCAACGAATTGACTCCATCCTTTTCCTCCAAAACTCTTTCAGCAAAAACCGCTGTCGCTATATAGGGGCCATACTCAAGAGGAGGCTGAATCTTTTCTTCCTGGCTCATTTTGGGTTTACCTCATTTTTAATGGTTAGATTTTTCAGACTGCCGATATCATAATTTAACTCCCGCGACTTCTCAATCTTTAACAAAAAGCCTTTTTAACACAGAATATGATACCTTTTCCCTCTGTGATTTTGCCATTCCTCTTCTTCTTTCAACAAGGCTAGTTAAGCGGATTGCGAGTATGACACCACCACGAAAGCATCATTATCTTCCGCAGTTTTATTTAAGAGGTTTCTCTGCCAACGGAAGATCGGTATACCAAATCGAGAAAGAAGAAATGCGTAGTTACCCATGCTCTATCGCTGATGCAGCAGCCATTCGGGATTACCACCAACTGGATTATTCTGGGGCAGACGATCCATATATTCTTGAGAGGAAACTCGCGAACGTGGAAGGTGAGCTTGCTGTTGTATTGGACCACGTTATCAACTCAGGAATTACGGACCAACAGGTCCACCGTAAATTTATTGAGTTTGTCGCTCTTATGCGATTTCGGGTACCGGCCTTCAAGACCTTCATCGAAGAAC
>CAYMQW010000063.1:0-6155 GCA_964392595.1 uncultured Nitrospiraceae bacterium | reverse complement strand
AGCTGGACAGATCCTTGAACGTACAGGCCAGTTACCACCTGCTCCACCCGGCTATGAAGACGTGTGTCGGATTGAAATTAGCTCCATTACTATTGACAATTGGAAATGCCTTGAAACGATGTTTCAATTAGCCGCCGATACTGAGCATCTCAATTTATTAGCTTCAATGACCCCATCGTTGATCAGTTCTCCACAAGATTGCATATTTCTGACGTGTGATCAGCCATTAGCCATATACCATCCATCCGCAACGCTGACCGACTTTTATGGAATTGGCCCTGCTCACAAGGAAGTTGAAATCACATTGCCACTATCACGCGGATTATTGCTACAGCTCTCTTGGAGGAAAGATTTGGAGGAGCGACGTGTCGCCTCCACTGCGGAGGTAGAAGAATTCAATAGGCGAACGGTTGTCATGGCTGATTCGTTAGTGTTTGCACCTGAATTTTCCCAATCAGCCGTTGAAATGGTGGCTCGCCATAAACATTACTCCGCTGGCTTTGATCTTCAAACTTTTGATACAGAAAAGGGATTTTTGCATTGGGGGAAATGTCGGCCTGTTTTGCCCGCTGACCATTATCCACCGCCCTCTACTGATACTTTTTCACAAAGCTAACAGCTGCTTATGGACAGAAGAGGCTAGAAGGAAAATGTTATTGGGCATAGGTCAAACGCCGCTTGTCGGCCATGAGAAAGGCTTGTTCAGAGAAAAAGACGCGGGTTTTGCAGGACGGACAAAAAGTTGTTGCATGCCGTTCTTGGTCTTGCCAATCGGTGGAAAAAGGGGCGGGAGTCTTTTATTGAGAGTTTCACATGGTAGCAGACTTTCCACTTATCGCCGACTGCTCCGCGATTGAGAATTCCTCGACACTTTTTTAAGCACGGAGCAGGTGTAGAGTATTAGTCAACAAAAGACTCGACCCCTCGACTTATTTGTATTTGACCCCTTTACCCTTACTTCAGAACTTCTGTTGGAAGGGGGGAAAAGCCTCTCCATTCATCAAATGTTTTTACTCCAGAATTGAGGAACGCCTTTAGGGCGGCAGTCGGGAGCCAGCGAAAGTGCCAGGCTTCAGCTCTTAGACCAGTGATATGTTCCTTACCTATTGGGTAGCGTTGAAAATACCTAAATCGAACAGCGTTTTTTTGCAACCAAGCATACTCATCCGTTGACCCGAGGTTCATATCAAAGAAGGCATTTCCAGATTGATCAACCCGCCCAATATCGACTGAGGTGCCGAGGTGGTGTTCTGAAAAGCCAGCGTGAAACGTGGTTGTTTGATAAGGGGTCAGGATAAGGGGTCAGTACGCTTGTTTCACAATATAGATTAGATGTCAGCAGCTGGGGAAACTATTATTTGGCAGACATCATGAGTAACTTTGGGCTATCGAATATGGAAAAGGACTTGGGGGCAAGTCTTGCACCGGCACATCATTTATTGTTGACTACCTTTATTTGCCTTCGATTCTCAAAATAAGGTCAGGAAGAATTCATTCAGGGGAATTGGGATTGGAAAAAAGAAAAACTGGCGCGCCTGGAGGGACTCGAACCCCCAACCCTCGGTTCCGAAGACCGATGCTCTATCCATTGAGCCACAGGCGCATCCGTAGATCCTTTTCACTTATTTTGGTGGTCCTGTCAACTATAGTTTCGTAACCTAAGGATAAGATAACCCCTCACCCTAACCCTCTCCCCAGAGGGGCGAGGGAAAATTAAAATGCCCCAATTGAAAGTTAAAATACTTTCCTGGATTGTCCAAACCAGAAGCCTCTTTTATATGAAAGTCCAGGGGCTTGACACTTACAGTTAGTACGAGTCGGGTTTGGGGAGATCGACTTCTGGGCTGTTTGCTTCAGGAAGAATTTTCTCGAGTCGCTGGTGGAATTCTCGAATGCGGTTTTGTTGCTGATCAGTATACTTTACCTTCTCGTCCTTGTGCAGCTCGACGAGTTGTTCTACCGCTTGCAGTAGGGGTGGAACGGCATCGAAGACTCGTCCGGCTTCAAACGGCTTCGAGTGAATCAATGAAGAACCCATTGAGGGCGCGAAAGGTCGTCCCTGCCCGGTCTCGAAACCGATAGACGACTTTTTCATATCCCTCAATCGTTTCTTCTGTGGGACACATTCCCTGGTTCATCATAAACGACGACTGGGCCGGCACTAGTGCGCCAAAGGTATCAATCACTTGGTCGGCATCTAACTACTTTCTCCCGACTCACGGCTTGGTTTCCTCTCTTTTCTGTTTTGTCGCTGTATCCATTATTGTGCGAATTTGATGAATGGTGTCTTTCATATCAGCAGGCATTGGTGCTGAAAACGAGATTTCTTGTTGGGTAACGGGATGCACAAATCCTAAGACTTTTGCATGGAGCATGACCCGTGGTATGGGAATGTCCCCAAATGATGAGACCCGTTTTCCTCCATAGGTTGGATCTCCGAGTATCGGGCACCCGATGGACGAAAGATGCACGCGCAATTGATGCGTTCGCCCAGTTTTGGGAAACAAATCTACGGTTGAGGCCATTGTAGCAAACCGTTCGGTGACTCGATAGACCGTTGCCGAGGCTTTGGGTCGTGCAGTCCGGGCTGAAAACTTTTTTCGTTCTTTTGTATCTCGGCCAATGGCCAATTCGATACTGTCTTCGTGCCGTTTTGGAACGCCCCAAATCAGGGCTTCATAGACCCGCGAGATCGAATGCCGTTTGAACTGGGCGGCCAGATTCGCGTGAGCTTGATCATGTTTGGCAATCACCATGACCCCGGTCGTATCTTTGTCTAACCGATGAACCAGCCCTGGGCGTTCTTTTCCCCCGATGTTGGATAGCGAGCCCTCTTCAGTTTTTAAGTGATAAAGGAGTGCATTCACCAGCGTTCCGGACCAATGCCCTGGAGCTGGATGGACCACTAAGCCTGCTTGTTTATTGAGGACTAACAGTGCGTCATCTTCATAAATGATTTCAAGGGGTATGGGCTCTGGTTCGATATCTAACGGCTCCGCCCGCGGAACGATGAGAACAATACGATCGCCAGGTTTGATTTTATGACTAGGTTTAATGGTCTGACCATCGACGGTAATATGACCCTCGAGAATCAGCCGTTGCAGAATGGTTCGGGAAAAGTCTGGATCACGATTAGCCAAAAAATGGTCTAATCGCTTGGGGCTTTCTCCGGCTGTGACGATAATTTCCGTCCGCGTTTCAACATGCGGCATGGAAGATGGGATCCCGTGAGGGGTGAAGTGTTAGGGTTCGCGCGAACCCTTATGAAAGGCCTGGTTTATTCTGCAGCCGCTCGGCTACTTTTTGTCGAAGTCGTGCTTTTTCTAGGCTGACTTTGGCTTCTTCGACTTCAGAGGGGATTCCTCCCCGTTCTAAATTTTCTTCGGCTTTGGCCACTGCGGCTCTGGCCCGTTCGACATCAATGTCTTCAGCCTTCTCCGCAATCTCAGCTAAAATAGTCACCTTGGTCGGCGTGACTTCTGCAAAGCCCCATAACACCGACATGAATTGGGTGTTCTCGCCAATCCAATATTGTAACTCTCCGATTCGAAGGGTGGTCAGAAAATGGCAGTGACCAGGCAGCACGCCAAAATCCCCTTCTGACCCAGGGGCTGATACTTGATCAACGTATTCGCTAAAAAGCAACTTTTCCGGGGATACCACTTCTAACAAAATTTTCCCGGCTTGAGCTGCTTTCGTGGATGTCGCCATTATCTTTTGTGCCCAAATTTAGTTTCGGCTTTTTCGATAGCTTCTTCGATGACCCCCACCATGTAGAACGCTTGCTCCGGCAGGTCATCATGCTTACCTTCGACGATTTCTTTAAAACTGCGAACGGTGTCTTTCAGCTTTACATATTTTCCTGGAGTTCCTGTAAAGGCTTCGGCTACATGGAATGGTTGGGACAGGAACCGCTGGAGTTTCCTCGCGCGCGCGACAGTTTGCTTATCTTCTTCCGACAACTCATCCATCCCTAAAATGGCAATGATGTCCTGCAGGTCTTTATACCGTTGAAGCGTCGTTTGAACTTGTTGGACCACGGCGTAATGTTCTTCCCCAAGAACAAAGGGATCAAGAATTCGCGAGGTGGAGTCCAACGGGTCAACCGCCGGGTAGATGCCTAACTCAGCCAATGAGCGCGATAACACCGTGGTCGCATCCAAGTGAGCAAACGCTGTGGCAGGCGCGGGGTCGGTGAGGTCGTCAGCCGGTACGTAAATAGCTTGCACCGAGGTGATCGATCCCTTCTTGGTCGAAGTAATCCGTTCCTGCAGCTCACCCATCTCGGTTCCAAGAGTAGGCTGATACCCTACGGCAGACGGCATGCGCCCCAACAATGCCGATACCTCCGACCCAGCCTGGGTAAATCGGAAAATGTTATCGATGAACAAGAGCACATCTTGGTTTTCTTCATCACGGAAATATTCCGCAATGGTGAGTCCAGTCAGCCCAACACGTAGTCTCGCGCCAGGTGGCTCATTCATCTGTCCGTACACCAACGCGGCTTTGGACTTGGTGAAGTCTTTAGGATCGATGACTTTGGAATCTTGCATTTCATGCCAGAGATCATTTCCTTCGCGAGTCCGCTCTCCTACTCCCGCAAACACGGAATATCCACCATGGTGCAAGGCGATGTTATTAATCAGTTCCATGATGATGACGGTTTTTCCTACGCCGGCGCCACCAAACAGTCCGACTTTTCCGCCTTTGGCATAGGGCTCCAAAAGATCAACGACTTTTATTCCCGTCTCTAACACCTCTGTTTTGGTTTCTTGATCTTCCAGGGACGGAGCTTCACGGTGAATGGACCACCGTTTTTTAGTTGGAATTGGGCCAAACCCATCAACGGGATCTCCCAAGACATTCACCACGCGCCCTAAGGTTTCCCTGCCAACCGGAACGGAAATAGGAGCGCCGGTATCTTTGACTTCCATTCCACGAACCAACCCATCTGTCGAAGACATCGCGATTGCGCGAGTCCGATTTTCTCCCAAATGTTGGGCGACTTCGAGAGTCACATCCGTGGCCGCCTGACCCGTTTGCTCATTAGCCGGTTGATTAATGGTGACGGCATTTAAAATGTTGGGCAGATGGCCGGGAGGAAACTCCATATCCACAACTGGTCCGATGACTTGAATTACTTTTCCTATTTCGGTGCTCACTTGATGGCTCCCTTTCTGCAAACCGTTGAATTAAGAAACGAAGCGTAATGCGTGATCCGTAACCCGTACAGAAAATCCACTTAATATCCTGCTCGCATTACGCATTACGGTTCACGTTTCACGATCTTTCACTACCCATGACCAAGCTGCCTATTTTAACGCTTCCGCCCCACCGACAATATCCATCAACTCTTTGGTAATTGCTGCCTGCCGGGTTTTGTTATAGAAGAGCGTGACCTTCTTAATAAGTTCTCCGGCATTTCTCGTGGCCCCATCCATGGCAGTCATTCGCGCGGCTTGTTCGGCTGCAGCCGATTCCAACAACACTCGAAACGCTTGCACTTCAAAATGTTTTGGAAGCAGGGTTTCTAAGAGTTCATGCTCGTCAGGTTCATACAAATATGAACCGTGTGGTCCTTCGGGAACATCCTGAGAAGATGTCTCTTCTTCAAGTGCTTCAATGGGAAGAAATTTTTCTACGACCACCTGTTGCCGCATAACAGATTTAAACTCGTTGTAGACTACATAGAGCTGATCAAATGTGCCCTCGTTGTACTGCTGAATGATATTCTGCCCAATATCCAGCGCATGCTCATAACTGAGGCGATCAAACACCCCTGGCCATTCTTGTCGAATGGTCCACGATCGACGCCGGAAAAAATCCACGCTTTTTCGCCCAACGACACTTACTGATACCTGCTGACCGTCGTTGAGATGTTCATTGAGAAATGCCACGGCCCGTCGGAGAATGTTGGCATTGAACCCACCACACAAGCCTCGATCACTGGTGATCACCAACAGTTCAGTTTTATTCCCGGTTCGCTTGTGGAGGAGAGGATGGGATGTCCGGCTGGCATGTTCGCCCAGGTTAGCGACTACCCCACGAAGCTTGTGCGCATAGGGTCGGGACGACAAGATTCGGTCTTGCGCGCGCTTGAGTTTGGCCGCCGCCACCATCTTCATCGCTTTCTTAATCTTTTGGGTATTTTTAAC
>CAYMQW010000062.1:0-8802 GCA_964392595.1 uncultured Nitrospiraceae bacterium | reverse complement strand
TTCTAGTTCATAAGGATGTGATCACATGAACACTGCTCTTCGTTTTACCTACCACGACTACCTGCAATTTCCTGAAGACAGTCGATATGAAATCATTGATGGAGACCTTTTTAGGCTTTCTGCATCTACGCCTTACCACCAGAAGGTGTCACGAAATCTTGCATTCCAACTGCACCAATACGTAAAGGAAAAGAATCTAGGTGAGACTCTCAAAGCTCCCTGTGATGTCCTACTCTCCGAAACCGATGTGGTCCAACCAGACATTTTGTTTATTTCCAAGGACCACCTTTCGATCATCAAAGAAGCCAATATTCAGGGTGCCCCTGACCTTGCAGTTGAAATCCTTTCTCCCGCCTCGGAAAAACGCGACCGTGGGGCAAAACAAAAGCTTTATGCCCGTGCAGGCGTTATTGAGTCTTGGATTGTTGATCCCACGGCCAAAACGGTAGAGGTATTTTCCCTTGGAGAATCGGGCTACCAACGAATCAATCTCTTCAACCATACGGATACCCTTTGCTCTCCATTGTTTCCAGGTCTCTCTATTTCTCTGTCTAACGTCTTTTAGTCATTTTGGTTTGTCCTGGGCTCTTCCGTTTTGCGTCAAAAACCTTGAACGTGTTCCTTCAAAATGTAGAATTCCGTTCTACCTCCTGCGTTGGACGTGGGGGAGATACCCCCATGGGGCCGCGCACGGGCAGGAATGGTTTTGGGCACTTTTACCGAGACAATGGTGTCTCGCCGTGTGGGGACGAAACCCCACATAAATAATCCCACCTTTTCTTTTTTCCTTCAGAACCTGTATGATCGGAAATCATGAGTTAGCAGTCTTCAACCTCCCCTTTCCCACTCCTTCGCCTGGGCGGCTTCGGCGCACAGGCCTCATTGCAAAGGAGGGGAAAAACAAAAGAAAATCGTTATTTACAGACAGTTAGCACATTCAAGCTTTCCTTTAGTTTTATAGGTATGCAGCACTCTCAGACTGACATTACGCCAGAGGTGATTCGACAGCATGGGCTGTCGGATGAAGAGTATCAGCAGATCCTCACGCACTTAGGGAGAGAACCCAATCTCACTGAGCTTGGAGTGTTTTCGGTGATGTGGAGTGAGCATTGTTCGTATAAAAGTTCGCGAGTGCATTTGAAACGGTTTCCTACGGAAGGGGAGCGGGTGGTTCAGGGGCCGGGGGAGAATGCTGGGGCGGTGGATATCGGGGATGGCCTCTGTGCTGTGTTTAAAATGGAATCCCATAATCACCCTTCGTTTATTGAACCCTTTCAGGGGGCGGCGACGGGGGTTGGGGGGATTTTGCGCGATATCTTTACGATGGGCGCTCGACCGATTGCGCTGCTTGATTCCCTTCGATTTGGTGAATTGGATCGGCCCAAGAACCGGCATTTGCTTAAAGGCGTGGTTTCTGGAATTTCCTGGTACGGGAATTGTATCGGTGTCCCAACGGTCGGTGGGGAAATTGTCTTTAACGACATTTATTCCAAGAATCCTTTGGTGAACGTCTTTTGTCTCGGTATCATGAAAACCGATCAATTGCTGCGTGGGGCGGCTGAAGGGGTCGGGAATCCAGTGTTGTACATTGGGGCAAAGACCGGGCGGGATGGGATTCATGGCGCAACGATGGCCTCTGACAGCTTTGACGATGCCTCAGAGAAAAAACGGCCAAACGTTCAAGTTGGCGATCCCTTTCTAGAAAAATTACTGTTGGAGGCATGTCTGGAATTTTTGGATCAAGATCTCCTCGCAGGCATTCAGGATATGGGTGCGGCTGGACTGACAAGTTCATCATGTGAAATGGCGTCGCGGGCTGGGACCGGCATTGAGCTAGAATTGGCAAATGTCCCACGTCGTGAGCCCAATATGACGCCGTACGAACTCATGCTCTCGGAATCCCAAGAACGCATGCTACTCGTGGCCAAGGCTGGCAAAGAGGGTCAAGTAATTGCCATTTGTAAGAAGTGGGGAATCGATGCGGCAGTGGTCGGTAAAGTTACGAGTGATGGGTTTGTCCGCATTAAAGAACACGGAAATGTGGTGGCCGAAATTCCTGCCAAGGCCTTAACCGATGAAAGCCCAAAGTATGAACGGGAGCTGAAACCACCTGAATATCAGGATATCTTGCAGTCTTTTACCTGCGACAATCTGCCTGATGTGAAAAATGCCACTGACGTATTGATGTCGTTATTAGAGTCACCGACGATTGCCAGCAAATCTTGGGTCTATCGGCAATACGACCACATGGTGGGTATTAATACGATTGTGCGGCCAGGTTCTGATTCCGCAGTGGTGAGGATCAAGGGAACTAATAAGGCCTTAGCTATGACCACGGACGGTAATAGCCGCTACTGCCTCTTAAATCCCTATGTGGGCGGCACGCTGGCCGTAGCCGAGGCGGCTCGCAATTTAGTGTGTTCCGGGGCTCAACCCATTGGCGTGACGGATTGCCTCAACTTTGGTAATCCCGAGCGGCAGGATATTATGTGGCAGTTTGTACTTGCGGTTGAAGGCATTGCCGATGCCTGTCGGGCGTTGAACGTGCCCGTGGTCAGCGGCAACGTGAGCTTGTATAACGAGACCAATGGTCTGTCGATTTATCCCACGCCGGTTATAGGCATGGTGGGGCTCATTGAGCCAGCGGATAACGTCACCACCCAATGGTTTAAGAACCCGGGCGATCGGATTATTGTGCTTGGCGAAACCAAAGAAGATTTAGGGGGAACCGAATACCTAAAAGTCATACATTATCGGGAGCAGGGTAGCCCACCCTGGCTCAATTTAGAGACTGAAAAGACCCTCCAAGATTGCCTGCTGCACATGATTCAGGAAGGGTTGATTCAGTCGGCCCATGATTGTTCAGACGGTGGCTTGGCTGTGACAATCGCCGAATGTTGTTTTTCCCCCCAGGTGGCGGAAGGCAAGGTAACTGGCGCGACTATTCAACTTAATACAGATGGGTTACGATTGGATGCCTTGCTCTTTGGAGAAAGCCCCTCTCGTGTGGTGCTTTCGGTGTTGCCGGATCACGCGGACCGCGTCTTATCCTTGGCTAAAGAACGTGATGTGCCCGCTGCTGATATTGGAGAAGTAGGCGGGGAAAACCTGCTCATTGATGTTGGCGGTCATTCCTTAACGTCTGAATGTCAGATACATGCGGCTGTTTCCAAGTTATTTGATTGTTGGAATACTAGCTTGGAACGCAAGCTTCACGATTAAACCTAAAGTTAACTTAAAGTCAAACTCGAATATTATCAGCTTATGAAAAATCCTTCTCACTCCACCAATCCTTTTTCGTTTGAAAAGGATCCTTCGGAACTCATCATGCCAGATAAGTTCCATGATGAATGTGCGGTCTTTGGAATTTTCGGGCATAAGGAAGCCGCTAATCTCACCTACCTGGGCTTGTATGCCCTTCAACATCGTGGCCAGGAAAGTTCCGGCATTGTGTCTTCGGATGGCAAGAATTTTAACGTAGAAAAAGGCATGGGCCTGGTGGCGGATATTTTCACCAAAAAAGAAATTCGGCGTCTGCGTGGGGATAAAGCCATTGGGCACAATCGCTACTCGACCGCAGGGCAAAGCCACCTTCGCAATGGGCAACCAATCACGGTCAATTTTGCTTTTGGCAATTTGGCGCTGGCCCATAATGGGAATCTCACCAATGCCGAAATGCTTCGCAGCGAACTCGAAGCCTACGGGTCAATATTTCAATCAGACTCGGACAGTGAAGTCATTGTCCATCTCATCGCACACTCAAAAGGGGACACCTTCCTCAGCCGATTGGTCGAGGCGTTAAGTCTTGTCCGAGGCGCGTTTTCGCTAACCGTATTGACCGACAATGAATTGATTGCCGTGCGAGATCCGTATGGCTTCCGCCCATTGTGCTTGGGTCGCTATAAAGGGGCTTGGACGGTGGCCTCGGAAACGTGTGCCTTCGATTTGATTGGCGCGGAATTTGTCCGCGAAGTCGAGCCCGGCGAGATAATCGTGGTGAATGACAAGGGGCTCACCTCTCATCACCCCTTTCTTATGCCTGAAACCCCAGCCAAATGTGTGTTCGAATATGTATATTTTTCGAGGCCCGATTCGAAAATTTTTGGCAATTCTGTGGTGTATCCCGTACGGAAAGCCTTGGGCAGACAGTTATCAAAGGAAGCCTACGTACAAGCCGATATGGTGATTCCCGTGCCAGACTCTGGCCTGCCCGCAGCCTTGGGCTATGCCGAAGGGTCGGGGATTGCCTTTGAAATTGGGTTGACCCGCAATCATTATGTGGGCCGAACGTTTATAGAACCCGAGCAATCGATTCGCCACTTTGGCGTAAAACTGAAATTGAATGCCGTACCAGATGTGTTAGAGGGGAAGCGGGTGGTTGTGGTTGACGACTCGATCGTCCGGGGGACGACCAGTCGGAAAATCGTTAAAATGTTGAGGAATGCCGGGGCAAAGGAAGTCCACATGCGCATTAGTTCGCCACCTACCATTGCGCCATGTTTTTATGGGATTGCCACGCCCACACAAAAAGAACTCATTGGCTCCAGCCATACGGTCGAGGAAACCCGTAAATACATCACCGCCGACAGTTTGGCCTACTTGAGCTTAGAGGGCATGCTCAACGCCGTCCCTGGCCGGAACGACCATTACTGCCACGCCTGCTTCACCGACCAATACCCCATTCCCTTCACCAAAGCCGAAGAACTTCAGCTCGGCTTGTTCGACGGTAACCCATCTAACCGTTAACGGTTAACCAGAAAATCTACTGCCTTTTCTTTAACCTAGATACCGGAGTTCCGTTTCTAGGATCACTGAATACCCAACCATGAAAAGAATATACGGCCAACCTGAAGCAGCTCGGATGTGGCAGAACATTTTTTTCTATCGTTCTACTCCACCTCCTCCTCGACTTCCACTTCGTATTTAGCACCTTCGAGGTCTTGTGAATTCTCCTTGGTGGAATCTTTCACAATTTTGATTTCTTCGGTCTTTCCGTTGGTCTGCTCCACGACAATTGTGTGCTTGTAAACTTTATTCACCACCACGACCTTGTCATTCTTCAGAAGCTCCCAGTCTACGGCAATTGCCAGCGGGACGACCAGTAGGGGGCATCCTCCGACCATTCGGAACAGGACGGGTCGCCGAATGCGCCGTCGTCAGATACGTCGTTTACCGTCGCCTTTTCCGTTGCCGGCGGTGTTTGGAATGAACGAGTCTTATTGGGGATACGAGAAAGGCAAGGAATGTAGCTAGAAAGACCCGGCGGGGATCTTTATTCGGACCGACCCCTTTTTGAGGAAACCTGAAAAAAACTGAGGTTTTTTGCAGTCGTTGGTGGTTGGCATCAGGTCCGTCTGTGGTTTCCATATGACGAACACCGGGACCTGTAAAAAATTAGGTGTGACTATGTCGGGTCTATGATTCCTTCCCCAATCATTCGGAGCGCGGTCATACTGGGAAGAAAGAAATAGGCTCCGCCACGAGTTTCAACGAACCTGGGGATTTGGCTTAATAAATAGGGTGGATTCTCCGATTTGGGATCTCCCTCAATAATCATGCGGTTATTCCCGAGCATTTCATCAGGATGGTGATTGCCGACTAACGGGTCTTTGTCATTCGCTAATTTAAAGTCATTTCCATAATTCATCCATTGTTGCTGCACAAACTCGAACTGCCGTTTAATATTCGCCACAATGGCCATAAAAATAATTCCATGTTCTCCATCATTGCTGGTAGGACTTTCTGCTTTTCCATATGGCAACCCTCTTCTCATTATCCTCCGGCGGTCCGCTAAAGCACTTGGGGTTTCAAATGCACCTTTGGCGCCAAATTCTAAAGCTCCCCTTGGATTCATTCTTCTAATGTGTGAACCAATCGGACAGCCACCTCCAGCAAGGTCTTTGTTAAAATCAAACCCGACAAGTTTTTTATTCATCTCTCGGTATACCGCGAAGGCTTGGACTTTTTCCTCCGGGGTCGATGCTTCTTTAAGGCGTTTTAAAGCAGCCGCATGTTGGGTTGCTACCTCATTGGCTTTGGCTTCATCCGGATAGGTGGTGATGGGAACTCCGTTACGCCACCTGCCAGACATTTTCGATGCTAATGCCTCTTTTCCCCCAGGGAAATTCTTCGATTGGGTTTCCAAAAATTCATTGAATTTCCCAACGTTTTCATGAAGTTTCCGGTAGACCAAGAACGAACCATTCTTGGCCATTAAGGGAGGCATCGGAGCCACGGGGTATTCCTGGGCTTCATCTTTATGTCCTAATATAAATTCTCCGGTCTCTAGCGGCTCCCAGGAGGATTCTAATTCTGGATCACCATAGCCGTTCTCATCTGTTCTACTTTTCCTACCTCCGCCAATCACTTCACCCATTTCAGGGGTCATGCCTTTAAAAAAGGGATTACTGATTCCATCGGCATATCCAAAATGTTCTTTGGCAGTTGGTTCCCCATTTTCATACAAGGGCGAAGCATCCTGATAATTTTGAGAGGGGCCTTTGTGACCATTAAGCAGTTTTACGCCGTCAAGATTTTTTTGCAGATTAAGAATTTGGTTGTATCGTTGTTCAATGGCGTCTTCATTCGGCGCCGCGATTGCAATAAAGATATGCACGTCCTTGAGCCAAATGGGATCCCACTTCCCAGGCGCGCTTGGTCCATCATCGCCTAAGATTGCAGCACGATTCCGCATGCCAATAATAAATTCATCTGGAAAGGTTTGAAGCGTTTGGACGGAAATCCCAAGATTTTTTAGCCCATTGTAAGACAAGGAGATGTTTGTCGTGGCCTCCGGCCAGGGGACACCTTCAGGATCGGTCTCATCCATTCGCCACGGGGCGGAAGAAGTCACATAAGGCAGCAAGGACGAAATAAAGGTTCTACCATCTTCTTCCTTTTTTACTTCAAAAAGCACGTTGCGCGCCTTAAAAAATCCTAACGCCGGATAGACCCACATGGTGGGACCTTGAATGTCATGGAGGTCTAATATTGGATGCATGATTTTATGCCTTGCTTCTACCGTACCCTAGGAAAAGGACTCTGACTTCAGCCCTAAAAGCCATTAGGGTTGAGACTGTTCCACCGTTTTCAAGGTGTCTGCTCCTGCCCGCCAAGTAGGAAAAGCCAGCACGTGTGGTTGGGTTCTTTGAATGAACTCCTTAAAATCCTTCAATAACGTGGCTGGTGCAACTCCCTGATGAGAAAACACAAAATCCGAAAATTTTTGTTTTAGGTACAGGGCCTTGAGTTGTTCCTCTAACGGATCATCCGTTGAGCCATTAAAGTAGAAAGTCGTTTCGACTTGGCATTCTTGAATATACTTCACGAAGGCCTGCGCGTCATGGACTTTATTAAATCCTACACAATATTTCCATATTTTCTTAATGTCGTGAGATATAGCCTCCCACATACCCTTGAGATACGCATCACGATCCCCATAAAAGTTTGAAGTAAAGACCAGATACTTGGATTTCAGATGATCAAGGTGATGGGGATAGGATTCGTAATTCATATCATTCAGAATAAAAAACCGAGCCAAGTAGGTATTGGGAACTTGGGCCATGGGACTGTCTAAATGTGGTTCAATCTTTTGCAAATACTCCCTGGTTTTCGAGGCAAAAGACTGATTCTGTTCATTGCCATTTATGATTGGGCAAAAGGTAGATAATCCGTAGGCATTTCCAGAGGAATTAGGCATGATGAATTTAAGAATTTTGATGAGTGAATTTTCAACTATCGTCTTGGATGTTTTTTCGTTTCTCTATCGCCTCATGAGCCAAGCTGACCACTGGGGTTGGTGCCATGTGGCTAATGTCAGCTTGTAGATCCAGTAAGGCCTGATTGTATTTTTTTTGAAAATCGGAGGTAGAAATGTTGTCCAAGTTTTGACTTAAATCTAGCAGTTTCTTTTTCACCTTCTTTGCGGACTTCACATCATTGGAAGAACTCATAGGATAGGCATTGTAATAATGATTCGTCCATAGTTGGTTCTTCATCACATAGTCATTAAATGGTGTTTCTGGAACGGAATTTGGCCACCCAACATTTTTACGCCACAGTAAATCCAAGCCACTGGGAATGGCCATGGAGAAAGAATCAACATATTGTGTCCAGCTTCCATTGAAATTGCTAAAAAAGAACATGTAGGCGTAATGTAAATCCTCTTGTGGTTGTTCCTGAGCCAGGCGGGGAAATTGATTTTTCCCAATGATCACCCACCTCGCATAATGAATGAGAGATAACGTGAGTAATCCACCAAAAGCCTTTTTTTGAAAAATCTTCAATCCTGCCAGCCAAAAAATGACCTTGTTTTTCCACACCCTATTCGCCTGTATAGGGGTGACAAGATTCATGGCATAGGCTTTTCCGGCAATATTTGACATATGGATTAGGCCAAGTTCTGACTAAAGTTCCGCAGCATGGTTTTTGATCCCGTACTCAACACCAATTGTTCAATCCGTACAATAGGGAACCAAGGAGGGTCACTTAATGATAAAAATTGGATATTGTCAAGATTTTATTGACCAAATTCATGCTCTTGGATTTTCTTTGAAATTAAAGATCCCCGTAGCAAGCTGACAGGGTATTCAGAAGAAGGTCAATATCGCATCTCTATGCGGTAACCCCGTAGCAAGCTACGGGGAATAGCAAGTTCAATTTTTTATCCCGCGGCTGTTTCATTGGTATGCGAGGAGAATGGTCTGGACAATTCTTTTGCTCATGCTTGTAACCTGATAAAAAAATTCTGTAACTACTCACCCCTCCCGGCATAAATCTGCCCAGAAAGAGCCATCTGTATAG